>JACDAF010000312.1 GCA_013695575.1 Chloroflexota bacterium
TGCCGCCGCTCGCCGGGTTCTGGTCGAAGGACGAGGTCGTGGGCGCCGCATTCACGAACGGCTACCCCATCCTCTGGGCGGTCGGTGTGTTCACCGGCGGCCTCACCGCGTTCTACGTCACGCGCGCGCTGTGGCTCACCTTCCACGGAGAGCCGCGCGACCGTCACCTGTACGACCACGCGCACGAGTCGCCGCGGCTCATGACGGCGCCGCTGGTGGTGCTCGGGGTGGGCAGCGTGCTCGCTGGCTTCGTGGGCTTCCCGCCGGAGGATGGCTTCCTGCACCGGTTCCTGCCGGAGGCGCTGTACCCGCATGGACACGAGGTCCACCAGCCGCAGCTCGCCGTCATCGCGGGCCTCGCGGCCACGAGCGTCTTCGCCGGCCTCATCGGGATCTTCATCGGGCTTTCGATGTACGCGCGCCGCCGCCCCGACCCGGCCGCGGTCCGCCGGGCGGCCGGCCCGGTCCACCGGGTGCTCGAGAACAAGTACTACGTCGACGAGCTCCTCGACCGCCGGTTCGTGGATCTCTCGAAAGCCTTCGCCGGCGCGTCCTGGGCATTCGACGCGCACATCGTCGATGGCATCGTGAACCGGATCGGCTGGGCCTTCGGCCTGGCCGGCTCGGGGCTGCGGCGGCTGCAGACCGGCCTTGTCGGCAACTACGCGCTCTCCATCGTCGCTGGCGTGCTCGCGATCATCGTGCTCTATGGCGGGTACGCGACCGGGGTCCTTCGCCGTTGAGCCCGAGCAACATCCTCACGATCCTCATCGTCATCCCGCTCCTCGGGCTGATCCCGCTGGTCGTGTTCTGGCGCAGCAGGCGGGCGGCCTATCAGGTGGCGATCGTCACGACCGCCGTCGAGTTCGTCGCCTCGCTCGTCATGCTCGCGCGGTTCAAGGTCGGCGAGGCCGGGTTCCAGATGGTCGAGTCGGCGCCCTGGCTTCCGAGCTTCGGGATCCGTTACGAGCTCGGCGTCGACGGGATCTCGGTCCTGCTCGTGGTGATGACCACGCTGCTCACGCTCATCTCCGTCGTGTATTCCTCGGGCGGCGCCATCAAGGAGCGCGTGAGCGAGTTCGTGGCAGCGTTCCTTCTCCTCGAGGTCGGGATGGTCGGCGTGTTCCTGGCGCTGGATCTGTTCCTCTTCTACATCTTCTTCGAGCTGATGCTCATCCCGATGTACCTGATCATCGGGATCTGGGGCGGGCAGCGGCGCGTCTACGCGACGCTCAAGTTCGTGCTGTTCACGCTCGCGGGATCCCTGCTCATGCTCGTCGGCATCATTGCCGTGTACATCGCGAGCGGCGCCCCCGGCGACCGCACCCTGTCGCTCCCGCTGCTCATCGAGCGGCGCGCCAGCTTTGCCCTCGAGTTCCAGGTCTGGGTCTTCCTCGCGTTCGCCCTGGCCTTCGGCATCAAGATGCCGATGGTCCCCGTGCATACCTGGCTGCCCGATGCGCACGTCGAGGCGCCGACGGCGGGCTCGATCATCCTCGCCGGCGTCCTGCTGAAGGCCGGCGGGTACGGGTTCCTGCGCTTCGCACTGCCGCTCTTTCCGTACGGCACGCAATTCTGGCTCCCCGTGCTCATCTTCCTGTCGGTCGTCGCGATCGTGTACGGCGCGATCGTCTCCGCGGTGCAGAAGGACTTGAAGAAGCTCGTCGCGTACTCGTCGGTAGCACACATGGGCTTCGTCACGCTCGGTATCTTCGTCCTCGACCTGCAGGGTGGGGTCGGCGCGACGCTGCAGATGCTCAACCACGGCATCGTGACCGGAGCGCTGTTCCTCTTGGTCGGCATCCAGTACGAGAAGACGCACCGTCGCCTCATCGCCGACCTGGGCGGCCTGGCGAACCGCTGGCCGCTGTACACGGTGTTCTTCGGCGTGTTCACCCTGGCCTCGCTCGGCCTCCCGGGGCTGAACGGGTTCGTCGGCGAGTTCCTCGTGCTGCTCGGCGCCTTCAGCTTCAACCCGCCGACCGGCCCGGGCGGCCTTTTCTGGGGTCCGGTCGCTGCGATCGGGGTGATCCTCGCCGCCGTGTACCTCCTGTGGATGTTCCAGCGCGTCATGTTCGGCACCGTTCGCGAGGCCTACCGCGCGCTGCCTGACCTCTCGCCGCTCGAGGTCGCCTGCGCGGTTCCGCTCCTGGCGCTGACTGTCGTGATGGGCGTATTCCCGCAGCCGTTCATCGCGATCATCGAGCCTTCGGTCGCTCGCGTGATCGCGCTGGCGACCGGTGGCGCCGTGGCGATCCGATGAGCACCGTGTTTTTCCCGCGAGCTGCGCGCTTCGCTGCTCCGCCCGCGTGGGCCCTTGCGGCTCGGTCGGGCCTAGCCCGCCCTCGCCTGGTCGCTGGTCGGACCCTGCGCCGCGAGGAGCCCGTTCCTCCAGCCTTGAGCTATCCGTCGAGGCACGGAGGCGGAGCCGACGGGCCGAGCGGATCGAGCAGATGAGCAACGTCCTCGCCGTCATGCCGGAGATCGTGGTGACGGTCGTCGCGACGCTCGTGCTGCTCGTGGACACGATGCTGCCGCGTCGCGCGGAGCGTGGCTGGCTCGCGCTCCTCACCGTCGCTGGTCTCCTCGTCGCGCTGGTGAGCGGACCGTTCGTGACAGTCCCGGGGACCGCCTTCAACGGGTTCGTGCAGATCGACACGTTCACGACGTTCTCTCGCGTGGTCTTCATCGTGCTCGCCATCTTCGCCGTGCTCGTCGCGCCCGGGTACCTGGCGCGGCACGACATCCCCGCGGGCGAGTACTACGCGATCGTCCTGTTCTCCACGGTGGGCGCAATGACCATCGCGCTCTCGAACGATCTCATCACGCTGTTCCTCGGCATCGAGCTCATGTCCATCCCGGTGTACGCGCTCGCCGGGATGCAGCGCCACGACCGCTATTCGAACGAGGCGGCACTCAAGTACTTCCTCCTCGGCGCGTTCAGCTCGTCCTTGCTGCTGTACGGGTTCGCCTGGCTGTACGGGGTGACGGGGACGACGGAGTTCGGCCCGATCGCGGCGGCGGTAGCGCGTACGGGGCTTGCGGATGGCCCGACGCTCATCGCGCTCGCGCTGGTGACGGCCGGACTCAGCTTCAAAGCCGCGGTGGTGCCATTCCATCAGTGGACGCCCGACGCGTACGACGGCGCCCCGACGCCCGCGACCGCGTTCATGTCCGTCGCTCCCAAGGCCGCCGCGTTCGCCGCGATCCTGCGGCTCATGGTCGGGGGCCTCGGTCCGCTCGGCACGGACTGGGGCATCGCGTTCGCGGTCCTCGCGGCGGTCACCATGACGCTCGGGAACGTCGTTGCCCTCGCGCAGACGAACGTGAAGCGGATGCTCGCGTACTCGAGCGTCGCGCACACCGGATACATCCTCGCCGCGGTGGCCGCGTACCGCGCCGGCGACTCTGCCGGCGCGGCGGTGCTCTTCTACGTCATCGCCTACGGCCTCATGAACCTCGGTGCGTTCGCCTGTCTCCTGTACTTCGATATCGAGGGCACGCGGGGGGCGACGCTCATGGAGCTGAATGGCTTCGCGCGGCAGGAGCCGCTGGGCGCGCTGACGTTCGCGATCTTCCTCATCTCGCTCACGGGGATCCCGCCGACGGTCGGCTTCGTCGCGAAAGTGTTCGTCATCCAGCCGGTCCTCGACGCTGGGCTGACCTGGCTCGCTGTGATCATCGCGCTGAACGCCGTGCTCGCCGCGTTCTACTACCTTCGGGTCGTCGTGCACCTGTATATGCACGAGACGGACGAGCGATCGGCTCCGATCATCTCCGAGCGGATGCTCAACGTATCGCTCGGGGTCTCGGCGCTCGCCGTCGTCGTGCTGGGAGTGCTGCCCGATGGCCTGTACGCGTGGGCCCTCCAGGCGGCCGCGCCGCTGGTGCTGCGCTAGCGGTAGTGGCGTGTCTCGGAATGGCGTCCGGGACACGCCACGAGGCACCCGATCAGCCCCCGGTCGGCAGCAGGCGCTCCCCGGCGAACCCACCGATCGCGCCCAGGGCCACCGCGGCGGCGAGTGGGACCAGGAGCGCCGGAAGGTCGAGCGTGAGGACGCCTCCGAACCTCGACACCGGCGGGAACGACGGCGCGAAAGCCTGGTGCAGCTGCGTCGCGAGGATGCTGCCAATGAACAGCGAGAACATGAGGGCGCAGGGCGCCGCGAGCGCGCCCAGCCTGCCCGCGATCACGCCGCTGCAGACGAGGATCACCGTGGGCACGCCGAACAGCACCAGCGGCGGCACCGGCAGGGGCTCGGTGAGCCCCCACCACAAGCCCAGTCCGGTCGTCGCGGCTGTGACCGCGGCGACCATCCGCGTCATCGCGAGCCGAGGACTCGCCGGTGCGCCGCCGCGCCGGCCCAGCGCTGGCGCGCGTATGCGCCACACCAGCCGCAGATGGCGGCAGGGATCGCGAACTGCAGGAGCACGACCTGCACGATGAGGAGTCGCACGATGAACCCGGCGAGACCCGCCGGATCCTCCTGACCGGTGCCGTGGCGGGCTGTCGTCATGGCCACGAACAGCAGGTTGCCGAGATACACGGTGAGAAATCCCGCGAGCGCGCCGCGACGTCCAGCGAAGAAGCCCGTGCCGAGCGCCGCGAGCACGACGATCGCGATCATCAGCTGAGGGCTGCTGCTCGGAAGGCGAGTGAACGCGACGCCCAGCACGACCGCTCCCGCGACAACGGCAAGCCAGAAGCGCCATCGCGCCATCAGCGGACCGTGGCGAGCGCGTGGTCCGCGTGGTTGAAGGGCTCCGCACGGCCGTCCGGGCCGATCGCGGCGATATCCTCGATGCGGACACCGAACCGTCCCGGCATGTAGATGCCCGGCTCGATCGAGAACGCCATGCCGAGCTCCAGCGCGAGGTCGTTGCCCGACACGAGGTAGGGATGCTCGTGTCCGTCCAGGCCGATGCCGTGGCCCAGCCGGTGGATGAATCGCTCGCCGTACCCGCCTCCGTCGATCACCGATCGGGCAGCGGCGTCCACGGCCGACGCGCGCGCGCCCGCGCGCGCGGCTGCGTAGCCCGCCTCCTGCGCGCGGCGGACGAGATCGTGCACCCGCACGAGCTCGGCATCAGGGTCGCCCACAACGACCGTACGCGTGATGTCGGAGCAGTACCAGGCGCGCGTGCCGCCGAAGTCCAGCACGACGGCATCGCCGGCTTCGATGACGCGCTGGCCGCTGTGGTGGTGTGGCGACGCGCCATTCGGTCCTGAGGCAACGATCGTGAAGCTCACCTCCTCGTGGCCCTCGCTGCGCAGCATGGCCGCGATGTCCGACGCGAGCGCATCCTCACGGCGGCCGGCGTACTCGAGCTCGCGGATGCGCGCGTACGCGCGATCCGCCGAGGAGGCAACCTCGCGCAACGCCAGGAGCTCACCCGCCTCCTTGCGCATTCGCAGGACGCGGATGACCTCCGACGCCGGACGGAAGCGCCGCGCGGGGAGCGCGTTCTGGAGCGCCAGGACGAACATCGCCCAGAGCTCGTCGCCGACAGCGACGTCCCCGGATCCCGCCGCGGCTGCCGCGGCCAGCACGCTGGGGTCATCCGCCTCCTGCCACTGGCGAAGCTCGAGACCGGGTGCGGCGGCCATCGCGCGCGGTGCCTCGAGCGCCGGGACGACCAGAACAGCCCCACCGTCGGCGGTCAGCACGAGGGCGGTCATGCGCTCGCTCGTGGGGATGCGGTAACCGGCGAGATACGCGAGGTCGGAGCCAGGGCCGACGATCAGCGCACCGATGCGGCGATCGGCAAGCAGCCCGGCCACGCGCTGGCGCCGGAGCCGGTATTTCTCCGGATCGAGGGGCTCCCGCAACACGCCTGCCATCCTAGGGTGGCATGCGCACCCGTCTTGTGACGTTCCTCGCGCTTCTGCTCGCTGCAGTCGGCCTGTGGCTCCTGGCCGGTGGGTTGCCGCCGATCGCCGTCCACCCCACGCCGACCGTCACGTCTTCCGAGTTCGCGACCTCGCGCCCGCCGACAACGGCATTCCCTGCCACGGGTGCCTCGCCGCCGGGGGCGCGTCCGATCCCGGACGGCTATCGCGTCCAGGTCCCGCGACTGCGGATCGACCTTCCGATCAAGGAAGGCGATTTCGCGCGGGACATCGACAATCAGCAGACTCCGGAGCACGCCGCCTTCCATCTCCCCGGCACGCGTATCCCGGGAGAGGGGAGCAACAGCTACATCTACGCGCACGCGCGGACCGGCATGTTCCTGTCGCTTTGGGACGCGCGGGTGGGCGATGACGTGATCGTCGCCGCCCCTGACGGCACGCAGCTGGGCTACGTGGTGAGCGAGGTGCATCCGCGGATCCCGTACACGGAGGTCAACTGGGCGGAGCCCACGCCGTCGGAGCGCCTCACCCTGCAGACGTCGACCGGCCCAAATCCTCAAGACCCCCGCTTCGTCGTGGTCGCGGTGCCCAAGCGGACACGAGCCGCCGCCGGTTGCCCCGAGCTCTGTTCCCTCCGCGTCCAGGAGGCGCGCAGATTGCCCGTCCGCAGAGCGGGCGGCCGAGCGTCGGTACGGAACTTGCATCCCGCCCGAGCGAGAGCGCTACGCAGCCCAGCTGCGATCGCGACGAGACCGGAGGGTGCGATGACACGGAGCAAGGGGGCGATGACGGTCGCCGAGGCTGGACGCAAGGGCGGGGCCACGACCGCGCAGCGGCACGGGCCCGAGTTCTACGAGCAGATCGGCAAGAAGGGCGGCCGTACCACGGCGGAGCGGCATGGCTCGGACTTTTACGAGCAGATCGGCAAGCGGGGTGGGCAGAAGGTCAAGGAGCTGTACGGCCCGCGCTTCTACGGCAAGATCGGCAAGATCGGCGGCGACGCGGTCTCGGAGAAGTACGGGCACGAGCACTTCGAGGAGATCGGCAAGAAGGGCGGCCAGAAGGTGGCCGAGCTCATCGCGCGCGGACGCCAAGCAAGCTGACGACGCGCTTCGACGTGGCCCCCGCGGTCTCAGTCAGGTTCCACCCCGCGAATCCCGCCGCGTTCCCATTGACACCGCCGCGAGCCAACGTATCTTCGGTCCCTGTACACCCTGAGTGGCTCATGCACTCGACGTGTACCGACGGGCGGACCGCGCCTGGTCGCTTGGGGGAAGAGGAAGCCTTGGACGAAGTCGCCGACCGTCCGCTGGTCGCCGTCGAGTGGGAAGACGTCACGGCGTACACACGGGCCGCGATCCCGGAGGACTTCGAGGGCTACCGGCTCCGCAAGCTCACCTGCGGGATCCTCTGGACCGAGACAGACGACTACGTCGTCGTGGTGGGCGACTACGACATCACGAACGCCGGCAAGGACTACCGCCATAACGACTTCCACATCATCCCGCGCGGCGTGATCCGTCGGCTCAGCGTGCTCAAGCGGCCCGAGGGCTCGCTCGTCTCCCTGGACGTCGCCGCCGGCTAGCGTCGGGCCCCGCCCGAACGTCCGCACGCTCCGATCGTTCGTACTTGCTGATAGGGATCACCGCGCTCGCCCCTGACAGAGAGAGGGGAACACCGCGCCCCCGGTGGGCGTTGGAACGGGTGCGGATGCGGACTGGAGGCGCCGACATGCCCTTGCGTGCCGAGCTCTACTGCTATTTCTGCGGCCACGGGTGTGGCGACGTGCTCGTTCCGACGCGTGGGCGCAAGCCCACGTCGGAGCAGATGCGCGCCGCGTACTCGACCGTCCCTGAGCCGATCGCGCCGGTCTGGGACGACGCCGGGCAGCCGAACTGCCCGCGCTGCGGTGGCCAGCTCTTCCTCGAGCGCTATGGCCACGAGGTCGTGCGCCGGCCGGAGCGACTCCCCCGCGCGAGCTAGAGCCGCGCAAGCCACAGCCGTTCCGTCTTGCGTGGGGCTGCGCGGGTTGCTTGCTCTCGTGCTCGGCGCCGTCGCCGGATGGTCGGTCGCCAGGCTTGCGCGGGAGCGCACGGTCGCTCCCGAGGCGCTGCCGCTGACCGATCGCCAGTACGCGATCCTGAGCGAGGTCGCTCGTGGCTATACGACGAAAGAGATCGCCCTGCGCCAGGGGGTGCGGCCGTCGACCGTGCGGACTCACGTACGTCGCTCGTGCAAGGCGCTCGGTGCGCCGAACCGGACCGCCGCCGCCGCGCGGATCGGCGCTGCCGCTCAGGCCGGAGCGGTCCCCTCGAGGCCGAGACGACCGGCCGCGGCCTCGAGCGCGATCACCACATCGCGCACGAGGTCGTCGAACTCGACACCCAGGTCGGCGGCACCTGCGAGCAGCATCTCGCGGCTTACCGCCCGCGCGAAAGCCTTGTCCTTCATCTTCTTCCGCACCGCGGCTGGCTCCACGTCGGCGACCCGCTTCGATGGACGCACGAGCGCGACCGCGATGACGAAGCCCGAGAGCTCGTCGACGGCGTAGAGCGCTTTCTCGATCGGCGCGATGCGCGGCAAGCCGAGATGGTCACCGTGCGTCTGGATCGCGTGCACCATCGCGCCGGACAGGCCCGCCTGCTCGAGGATCAGCTTCCCGTTCTGCGGATGGCCCGCCGGGTCCCGCTCGTAGTCGAAGTCATGCAGGAGACCGACGATGCCCCAGGTGTCCTCGTCACCTTCGTAGCGCTTCGCCAGGTGGCGCATGACCGCCTCGACCGCGAGCCCGTGCTTGCGCAGGTGCTCGGTCTTCGTGTGCTCGCAGAGCAGCGCCCAAGCCTCCTCGCGGGTCATGCCCCGATGCTAATGTCGTTCGCGTGATCGAGCTCACCCCGAGTGCCGTCGAGCGCCTCCAGTCGCTCGCCGCGGGCGACCTCGCGAAGAGCTTCGTGCGGGTGTACGTTTCGGGGAAGAGCTGCTGCGGCTACCGCTACGCGCTCGCATTCGACGACACGACGGACCCCGCGGACACCGTTCTCGACGCCGACGGCATTGCTCTCGCGATCGACGAGCGGAGCAAGCCGTACCTCGAGGGCGCGACCATCGACTTCGTCGACGCGCTGATGGGCGGTGGCTTCATGGTCCGCAATGCGAGCCTCGAGGGCAGTTGCGCCTGCGGGCGCCGGTAGCACGTTGACCGGCTGCGGCTGCGCCATCGTGGTGGGGATGATCGGGGCGCTCCTGTACGTGCTCATCCGGGGCAGCTCCGACGAGGGTGAGCCGGTGGACGCCGCCTAACCGCTTCCATCCGGCCAGGCCAAGTCGCCGCGTGCGCTCTCGTACGCGCGCGCGACGCGCAGCAGGCGCGCCTCGCGCCAGCGCGCGCCCACGAGCTGCAAGCCGACCGGCAGTGCTGACGCGAGCCCGCACGGAACTGAGATCGCGGGAAGCCCGGTGAGGTTGAACGGTGAGGTGAGGGCGGTGAGCCGGGCGGCGGTCGCGACCGCATCGGCGCCTTCGCGGCGCGGCGCGGCGACCACCGTCGTCGGGAGCACGATCGCGTCGTACGACGCGAGGACTTGGTCGAACGCCGCGCTGACCTCACTCCGCACGCGGCGCGCCTGCGCGTACTCGGCGCCCGTGGTGTCGCGCCCGCGCGCGATCCGTGCGCGAACGTCCTCGCCGTACCGCTCGGGCTCGCTGTCAAATCGCTCGCGGTGGAACGCGTACGCGTCCGTTGCGAGGATCGTGAGCTGGGTCGCGACTAGCTCGGACGCACGTGGCAGCGTGACCTCGCTCACGCGCGCGCCAGCGGCCGCAAGGGTCTCGACCGCCGCTCGCGCGAGCGTGGCGATCGGAGGGTCCGCCTGTGCCATCGCCGCTTCCCAGACGCCGATCCTGAGGCCGGTCGCGCCTGCCTCGAGCTCCTCGGACGTGTCCTCGTACGGGGCGGCCCGTGACGCCGGATCGCGGACGTCATGCCCCGCGATGGCGCCGTACAGCAGCGCGGTATCGCGCACCGTCCGCGCGAGCGGCCCGGCGTGGTCGAGCGTCCACGACAGCGGTACCGCGCCGCGGAGGCTCACGCGGCCGCGCGTCGGCTTGAGCCCCACGACGCCACAGAGCGCGGCGGGAATGCGGATCGAGCCCCCGGTGTCGCTGCCGATCGAGCCGAAACCGCAGCCGGTCGCAACGGCAGCCGCGCTGCCGCCGCTGGATCCGCCGGCGATCCGGTCGTCCGCCCACGGATTGCGGACCGCGCCGAAGTGCGGGTTGACGCTCGTCACGCCGAAGGCGAACTCGTGCAGGAGCGTCTTGCCGAGGAGCACCGCGCCCGACGACCTCAAGCGCTCGGCCACCGCACTGTCCTCCGTCGCCGGCTCCACGGCGAAACCGCCCCCCGCGGTGGTGGGCACGCCCGCGACGTCGAAGAGGTCCTTCACGCTCAGCGGGATGCCATGCAGCGGACCTCGATAGTTCCCGGCCACGATCTCCCGCTCCGCCGCGAGCGCCCCCGCCACCGCTACCTCGGCAGTGACCGTCACGAAGGCGCGGAGCCGTGGCTGGACCTCCGCGATCCGTTCAAGGCACGCCCTGGTCAGCTCGACGGGTGAGACCACGCGTGTCCGCACCAGCGCGGCGGCTTCCTCGAGGGAGCGGTGCCAGAGGGGGCTAGTCGTCGATCTCTCCGAGCGACGCGAGCTCGCGCCGCCCGGAGACCCGTCCGTACAGCCGCACCAGCTGCGGAACGAGCACGAGGATCAGGCCCGCAGCGAGGATGGCGGCGGTCCCGGGGCGCGCGAGCAGGGTCAGGACGCTGCCGTCGGTCATGATCATGCCGCGCCGGAAGTTGAGATCGATGAGCGGGCCGAGGACCAGCCCGAGGAGCAGTGGCGCGATCGGGTAGTCGTAGCGGCGCATGAGGAACCCCAGCACGCCGAGCGCGAACACGACCGCCAGGTCCGATGGACGCCGGTCGATCGAGTACACGCCGACGGCGGACACGACGAGGATCCCCGCGTACAGCAGCGGCTTCGGGATGTCGAGCAGCTTCACCCAGAGCCCGACGAGGGGCAGGTTGAGGATGAGGAGCGCGACGTTCGCGATGTAGAGGCTCGCGATGAGGCCCCAGACCAGATCCGGCCGTTGGTCGAAGAGCAGCGGGCCCGGCTGCAGCCCGTAGATCTGGAACGCCGCGATCATCACGGCCGTCGTGCCCGATCCCGGGATGCCGAGGCCGAGGAGGGGCACCAGGTTGCCGCCGGCCGCCGCGTTGTTCGACGCCTCCGGGCCGGCGACACCCTCGATCGCGCCCTTGCCGAATTCCAGAGGGTGCTTCGAGACCCGCCGCTCGACGGCATACGACATGAAGGAGGAGATCGCGGCCCCCGCGCCAGGCAGGACGCCGATGATGAATCCGATGACGGATCCTCGCATCCATGGAGCGATGGAGCGGCCGAACTCGTCCCTGGTCATGCGTGCTGGACCGCGCAGCGTCTGGCGCTCCTCGTCCTGCTGCGCCCGCCAGGTCGACGCGACCCAGAAGACCTCGCCGACCGCGAAGAGCCCGATCGCGCCGAGCACGACGTCGATGCCATCCTCGAGCTCGCTGATCCCGAACGTCATGCGGAGCTGACCGGTCTGGTTGTCCATGCCGACGAGCCCGAGGGCGAGGCCGAACGCCGTCGCGAAGAGAGCCTTCGGCACCGAGGATCCCGAGAGGCCGGTGACCGAGAGGAGCGCCAGGATCATGATCGCGAAATACTCGGGCGGCCCGATCCGCACGGCGAGCCCGACCAGCGCGACGGCGCCGATCATGAGCCCGACCGTCGCGATCGTCCCCGCGACGAACGATCCGATCGCGGCGGTCGCGAGCGCCGCGCCCGCCCGCCCCCGTTTCGCCATCTGGTAGCCGTCGATGGCGGTCACCACGGACGAGGACTCGCCGGGGGTATTCACGAGGATCGATGTCGTCGACCCGCCGTACATCGCGCCGTAGTAGATACCGCCGAACATGATGAACGCGGGTACCGGATCGAGCCCGAACGTCACCGGCAGCAGGAGCGAGATGGTGAGCGCCGGCCCGATCCCGGGCAGCACGCCGACGCCGGTCCCGAGGAGCACGCCGATGAACGCGTAGAGCAGGTTCTGCGGCGTGAGCGCGGTGGCGAAGCCGCCCGCGAGCGCGCCGAGCATGTCCATCAGAGCGGCAGCACGCCACCCGGCAGATCGACCGTGAGCAGCCGCTCGAAGAGGACGTACAGGGCGAGCACGAACCCGACGCTCGCGACCGCGTCCCGCAGCACGGCCCGGCTCCCGAGGATCCAGGACAGCCCGAAGAAGAACGCCACGCTCGAGACGATGAAGCCGAGCGGGACGAACGCGGCGAAGTAGAGCGCGACCGCGGTGACCGCCAGCGTCAGGGGTCGCGCGTCGAGCGCCTCGATGACCGGCGGGTCGGCCCGGAGCGAGACGGCGGTGAGCCAGAGGCCGGAGAGGACCACAAGGATGCCGAAGACCGATGGGAGCACCGCGGGACCGACGACCCCGAACTGGGCGTCCGGGGTCGTCAGCGCACCCGCGAGGACCACGACACCGAGCGCGACGACCGCGAGGCCGCCGATCGCATCAGGGTGCCGGAGCGTCACCCGATCACTTCACCAGGCCCAGCGCGGTGAGCGTTGCGGTGAGGGAGCTCTGCTCGGTCGCCACGAAGGTGATCAGGTTCTCCGTCGTGAAGCTGTCGAACCAGGAGTTCTTCTCGATCGCCTCCTGCCAGGTCTTGCCGTCGTGGACCTTGGTGGCGATCTCCTTGAGCCTTGCCGTGTCCGCCTCGGAGATGCCGGGAGGCGCCGCGAGGAGCCGCCAGTTCGTGAGCCCGATGTTCACCCCGCCCTCCTTGAGGGTCGGGATGCTTACGCTCTTGAGCTTCTGGTCCGCCGAGATCGCGATCGCCTTCATCTGCTTCGCGTCGATCTGACCCTTGAACTCCCCGTACCCGGAGATGCCGAGCTGCACCTGCCCGCCGATGATCGCCGCGGCGGCCTCGCCGCCTCCGGCGAACGGGACGTACGCGAGGTCCTTCACGTCCTTGCCGGCTTCCTTCACCAGGAGCGCCGCGAGCTCGTGGTCGATGCCCCCGGCGGAGCCGCCGGCGATCTTGACGGCCTTCGGGTCCCGCTTCAGGGCGTCGATCACGTCCTTGATGGAATTGAACGGTGAGCTCGCCGGCGCGACGATGACCTCGGTTTCGGCCATCACTCGCGCGATCGGCGTGAGCTGGCTCACCTTCGCCTCGGTCTTTCCGGTGATCTGCGAGCCGACCGTCACGCGCCCGACCATGATGAGCTTGTATGGATCGCCGGCCGAGTTCTTGATGAGCTCGGCCATCCCGACCGTGCCACCGGCGCCAGGCTTGTTCGAGACGGTGACGTTGACGCTGACGATCTTGTCGTCCGTGAGCGCTTTCTGGAAGATGCGCGCCGTCGAGTCAAATCCGCCGCCCGGGTTCGCCGGCGCCATCACGTCGATCGCTTTCGTCGGGTAGTCGGACGCTGCCTTCGCCGCGGGTGCGCTCGTTGCCGGCGCGCCAGAACCAACGCCGCCGCAGCCGGCTAGCAGCAGCGCGAGCGCGGCCCACAGCGCCGTCAGACGTCTCATCGAGCGTGGCATCTGCGACCTCCCTATCGTGTTGGGCGTCACTCTAGTGGCGACGGGCATACCGTCTAGCGGTCGATGCGCACGCGATCTCCCACGTGGACGCCGGCGCGGTCGAGGGCGCCCGCCTTCACCTCCAGGGCGCCGCGGTACCGCGTGCCGGGGTCGTACCGCGGGCAGGGGTCCGCCGCGCACGGGACCATCTCCAGGACTCGCAGGATCCGGCCGTCGGCGGCGAAGAACGCCACCGTGAGGGGGATGAGCGTCTCGCGCATGTGAAAGGCCGAGTCCGTGTCGTCAGGCCAGAGGAACACCATGCCCGCATCCTCGGCGAGATGGTCGCGGCCCATCAGGCCGCGCGCCCGCACCTCTTCGGTATCCGCGATCTCGACCCGGAAGGTCCGCTCGCCGGTCCTGGTCTCGATGATCGCGCGCGGTCCCGACGGCGGCGCGGCGCACGAAGCAGCGAGGGTGAGCAGAGCTGCGAGAAGCGGCCGGATGAGCGGGTCAGTCGGCCGTGGCGGCGCTCTGCTCCTGCCTCGCGGCGCGCTTCTCGGAGAACCGCCGTGCCGAGGCGTCCAGCCTGTCGAGGAAGTGCCGCAGGCGCTCGCGCGCCCGCTCGGCCTCCGCGTCGAGCCCCGTGCGCTCGAACACCTTCCAGTACCGCAGCAGCGGCATGACGATGTCGTCATGGTGGATCCGCAGGTCGTAGATGCCGGCGTCCGCCATCGCCGCCGCCTTTCGCCTGAATCCCGTGATCGCCGCGCCGGGCATCTCGAACGTGAGCACCTGCTCGGCGATCGCCTTGATCACCGCGGACGCGTCCACCTCCATAATCGCGGCGAGCGAGTCGCGGTAGAACACCATGTGGAGGTTCTCATCGGCCGCGACGCGGGTCATGATCCGATCCGCCACCGGGTCCTGCGAGTACTTCCCGGTGTTGAGGTGCGACACGCGGGTCGCGAGCTCCTGGAACGCGGTGTAGGCGAGCCCGTTCATCACGTCGAGCGAGCGGTCATAGCCGGCGAGGACGTTCTGCATGCGGCCGCGCTCGAGGGCCACCGGGTCGATGTTGCGAGTGACGACGAGGTAGTCGCGGATGACGATCGCGTGGCGACCCTCTTCGGCCGTCCAGCGATGCACCCAGTTCTTCCAGGCGCCGTCGCCCTTCTCGAACACCTTGTGGATGAGACGGTGATATGAGGGGAGGTTGTCCTCGGTGAGGAGGTTCACCTCGAAGGC
>JACDAF010000313.1 GCA_013695575.1 Chloroflexota bacterium
CTCGGGACCATCGTGAACGTGAACGGCGAGGTGCCGGCACCGCTCCCCAGTCCCGCGGCCGCCTGGTTACTCACGAACTCGAGTTCACGGAGAAGGTATGTATTGAGGATGACCGCGGCACCGGCAATCGGCAGAATCCAGAGCCGCGCTAGCGCTCGTATGGCGACCTCGCGTCGTACGACCAGTACCCCTACGTAAAGCGCGTACGCCGCGAGGAGTATCGAGGCGAGTTCGATGTAGACGACGAGGAGCGCGGTGGTCATGATCCCGATGACAACGAGCTGTCCGACACTGGCGCCAGGCCCTCGATGCAGTTCCTTTCGCATCAGCAATGCAAGGAGAGCCGCCGCGAGCCCGAGTCCCCACACCTGCGGCAGCAGTTGCTGCAGCACTCCGAACGTGGCGAGCGGTGCAACGGCCAGGAAAAGGGCGGCCAGGGCCGCCGCCCACCAACGTCGCGAAGCCTGCATCGCCAAAGCGGCAGAGCCGCAGATCGAGCAAAGGTGAAGCCCGAGGATGAGAGGCATGAACGCTTCGTATGCATGGCGCCCTGTTATGTCGGTAAGAGCGGCAAGCATGATGTCTGCTCCCGGTCGCGCGCCGGCGGTGTGGAGACCTTGCATCGCGCTGGCATAATTCCGATCGCTAATCAGTCCGGAAATATCAAGTTCGGCCAAAAGGCCGTGTTCAAGAAGCAGCGTGGCCAAGAGCACGTAATTGGCCATGTCGTCGTTAGCGTTCGAGATCCACCGGAAACCCAACTCGAACATCGGCCATCCTGCGAGAAGCAATCCAACGAGGCAGATCGCGAAGACCGGAACGACGCCGAAGGGAACCCGCGGCCGCCGCAATGCGAGCGCAACCGCGGAGCCGCCGAGAAGGATTCCCACGACGGGCAGGGCGCAGTCGCCGATCGGGACACCCGCATGACTCAGCACGAAGAGGGGAAGGAGCATCGTCGACGCTCCTAGCGCCGGAGCTGTCAATGCCACTCGCAATGACGCGACGTCCATTCGCAGCACTGCCAGCACGGCGAGCCCCACCACCGACCACGCGACGAAGCACGCGAATGCCAACAAGAGCGCGGTCATGTCTTAGAACCTCACGTCGGCTCCACCGCGGAGCCCTCGGCGTGCGAGTCCTACCATCCGACACGCCAAGCGGCCTGTTGGAAGTTCGCCTGCACGGGTGCGGGCTCGTCGAAGAGGAGCCGCCACCGTGGCGGGATGGGCATCTGTCGAAAATCGAATGCGATCCCGTCTTCGGGGTTCATCCAACTGCGCCACTGCTTCAGATAGACGACGCCGCCCTCCCCGACGCGGTCGAAGAGATCGAGGTAGCGAACGACCTGACCGGGGGTCATCTCTTGAAGCGACGAGATGGAGATGACGAGGTCCGCGGATCGCGCACCCAGAGATTCGGCCTCGCCTGGATTCAAGAACCGGATCCGCTCGGAGGGAAAGAGTCGCGTCAGGTACCACCGCGAGATGGTCAGAGCGGGCTCGATGTCCACGACCGTATAGGTCGCCTCGGGAAATGACTCGAGGAGTGCGTAGGCAGTCCTCCCGTAGCCGGCTCCGACTTCCAGGATCGAGAGCGGGGGGACGTTGTCGAGAGCGCGGGTGATGGCCGCGGTCTCGAGGGCAGCATTCGCGAGGTCCTGTGAGATGAGCCGGCCGCGCCAGCGCACGGGCAGCGGGTCTCCGAGCTTCGGCTCCGGAAGGGAGAGAACGCTCAGCGGGTCGTGCTTCCGCGCGTACTCCCAGAGGAGTCGAGCGGCTGTGACGTAGAGCCACCGATCGCGGCGACTCCACGGTACGCCTTCCCATTCGTGGGATGAGTGGCGTGCCGGCTCGGCAAGACACCGCAGCAGGGTTGACGGCGATGAATGCGCAAGCAGGAAACGCATTTGGCGACTCCCGCGAAGCGAGCGCCAACTCCAGCGCCAGGTGAAGTAGCGAAGCGCCTGCTGTCGTTTGACCGCATCGAAGCCGTGGCGTGCGAGCTGAACCTCGTGCTCCCGGCCGAGCCGTTTCCAGAACAGCGCCGGCTTCGAAAGAGATGCAGCCTTGCTTATGAGCTCGTCGTGGTCCCTCGCCACCACGCCACCGTATCCGCGAGTCCCTGATCGAGAGACTTCCTCGGTTGCCAATCGAGAACGTCGTTCAGTCGTCGCGTATCCGGCCAAAGGACGTCTGGGTCCCCGGGGCGCGGTCCGAGCGTGCCGATGTCGACGAGCTCGGGCCGTCCCATGAGCTGGGCGAGGCGTTCCACGATGTCGCGGACCGAGCTCGCCTCGGCCGATCCGACGTTGAACGCTCCTGTGGCGTCGGAAAGCGTGATCGCCGCGATCGCGTCGGCGGCGTCCTCGACGTAGAGGAAGCTCCGCCGTTGTAGCCCTGCGGTCGTCGCCACACGCTCACCGCGTATGAGCGCGTTGATCACGGTCGGGATGAGCCGTTGAGACGCCTCTCCGGGTCCGAACGGGTAGTAGAGCCGTGCCCAGCCGAACGACACGTCGGTGCTCTGCGCCCATGCTTGCGCAGACATGAACAGCGCGGCTTTCGCGGCCCCGTAGAGGTTTCTCGGGCGGAGGGGCGCGTCTTCCGGTGTCGGCCCAGCCGAGGCGTCGTATTCGAGGCAGGTTCCGATGCCGACGAGGCGGACACAACCCGCACGGTGCGACAAGGTGAAGAGCCGAAGCGACGCACGCAGCTCTTCGATGTGCGCCGGATCGTCGAGATAGCTGCTTCCAGGGGCAAGGCGCCACGCCGAGTGCACGAGAGCTACCGGCGAGTGGCTGCGGGTCGCCGCCTCTACCGCGTCCTCGTCGTGATAGTCCCCCTCGAAGGGAATGGCCTCCGCTCCTCGCCGCTCGAGGGCGGTCACCACGTGCGAGCCGATGAAGCCGCCCGCTCCCGTCACGAGAATTCTCGAGGGCTGCGTCACCATCTCAGCGCACCCGTCGCAGCCAGCCGCCCGGCGAATACGTGACGTCTGTGCCGGCCGTTCCTTCGTCGAAAAGCGGCGCCGACTCCTCTCTGACGAAACGATCCGTCTCGGCAAGAAAATCGTCGGCTGCGCTCAGTGGATTGTTCCACCGCCAATCCTCATTCGTTCTCGGAGCTCCCGCCAGGTCGCGCATGATCCCGTCGGCGACGACGATGTAGGAGCCGAGGGATACCAGGGTGCTGTAGAGGCGCAGCTCCTCGCGCACATGCTCCTTCGCGTGGCTGCTGTCGAGCAGTACGAGGATGCGCTTTGCACCTTCCACGTTCTCTCGAACTCGCGCGAACGTCCTCTGGTCGATCGAGCTTCCTTCGACGAGCGTGATCCGGTGCGAGAGAGGATGGGCTTCGATGGCCGCTCGGTTGGGGGGCCGGATCTCGATGTCGACGCCGACGACCCGGCCGTGACCCAGCGCCTCGCAAACCGACGCGAAGAGCACCAACGAGCCACCGTGCGCGACGCCCGTCTCGACGATCACGTCCGGCTTGGTTCGGAAGACCAGTTCCTGAAGGCGCACGATGTCTTCGGGCAGCTGGATGATCGGGCGACCGAGCCAGGTGAATCGGTAGACGTACTTGACGTCCCAGCCGATTCGCAGCCATGCCTTCGAGACGAGCGCGAACGCTTCCGGATCGCTGAACGGAATTCTGCGCGTGGCATCGCCGTCGTCGACCTCGACGACGGCGCCCTCTGTGTCAATGCGAAGAATCATCGGCGGCGGAGGCTACCGGTGCGATTCGAGGGCCGGAAACGACGCATCGCGTTGCGAGATCACGGCGGGAGCAGTAGGCCATTCGATGCCGATCAGCGGATCGTTCCACCGGACACCTGCGGCAGCGGCGGGCTCGTAACGGTGGGAGATCTGGTAGAGCAGCTCGCACCCGTCCTCGAGCGTCAGATAGCCGTGTGCGCAGCCCGGCGGCACTTGCAGCGCGAGCCGGTTCTCCGCGGTGAGCTCGATCGCCTCCCAACGCAGATATGTCGGCGAGTCGAGTCGAAGGTCGACCGCGACGTCGTAGGCGGCGCCGCGCGTGCAGCGGACGAGCTTCGTTTCTTGGTGCGGCGCGAGTTGATAGTGGAGTCCTCTCAAGGTCCAGCGCTTGGGGTTGTAGGCGATGCTGCACTCGGCGACAGCCGCCTCGAGCCCGCGCTCGGCGAATTCGGCAGCGCCGAAGACTCGGGCGAAGAAGCCTCGCTCGTCCTCCATCGGCTCCGGTTCGACGATGAAGACACCCGGCAACGTCGTCTCGTTCAAGATCATGCGGCGAGGACGCGTGGGGTCGGGAGCGGCGCGACGAACCTGCCGCCGCGCTCGAGATAGTGCCGCTGCTGCGCCACGATCTCATCCGCCAGGTTCCAGGCGAACAGCAGGCAGTAGTCCGGTCGCTCGTTCACGAGCGCCTCGGGCGCCTTGACCGGAATGCGGACGCCGGGGAGGAGCTTGCCCTGCTTCTCCGGATTTCGGTCGACGACGAATCGAACGAGCGCCGCGTCCAGGTCGCAGACATTGGCCAGGACGACACCCTTGGCGGCGGCGCCGTATGCCGCGACGGTCGCGCCGGAGTCGTTGAGACCAACGACGAGCGCGTGGAGCTCGCGCCGGAGCCCATGCACCGCGTCTGCGAAACGGACGAACCGTCTGGGATCGCGCACTCCCCACGAATCCTCCTCGGCGACCAGCTGCCGCACCCCGTCGCCGGCGCTACCTTCGGCCGACGCATGGACGCGCAGCGATCCTCCGTGTACCGGCAGCCGCTCGACGCGCCGAATCGCGAGTCCGTGAGCTTCGAGTACCGGCCTCAGCGAAGTCAATGTGAAGTAGCACAGG
>JACDAF010000141.1 GCA_013695575.1 Chloroflexota bacterium
TGGTTCAAGACCGAAGGCGTGATCTTCAAAGGCGGCTCCGGCTCCGGCATCAACGTATCGACGATCCGCTCGAGCAGGGAGCACCTCTCGGGCGGCGGCCTCGCCTCCGGACCCGTTTCCTTCATGCGCGGGGCCGACTCCGTCGCGGGTTCGATCAAGTCGGGCGGTACGACGCGACGCGCGGCAAAGATGGTCGTCCTGAACGCGGACCACCCGGACATCCGCGACTTCGTCTGGTGCAAAGCGAAGGAGGAAAAGAAGGCCTGGGCGCTTGGCGAGGCGGGCTATGACATGGGCCTCAACGGCGAGGCGTGGCAGTCGATCCAGTTCCAGAATGCGAACAACTCCGTGCGCGTCACGGATGACTTCATGCGGGCGGCCCTCGCGGACGAGGCCTGGTCGCTCCGCGCCGTGAAGGACGGCCAGACGCTCGAGACGGTGAAGGCGAGGGAGATCCTGCGCGAGATCTCCGAGGCGGCTTGGGCGTGCGGCGATCCGGGTATGCAGTTCGATACCACCATCAATGACTGGCACACCTGTCCGGTCTCGGGCCGGATCAACGGCTCCAACCCGTGCAGTGAATACATGCACGTCGACGACTCGGCCTGCAATCTCGCGAGCCTCAACCTCATGCGGTTCGTCGGTGTCGATGGCGAGCTCGGCGCCGAGCGGTTCGCGCGCGCGATCGACGTTGTCTTCACCGCGCAAGATATCCTCGTCGGCTTTACGGACTACCCCACACCGAAGATCACGCGGAACGCAAAGGCGATGCGCCAGCTCGGCCTCGGATACGCGAATCTCGGTGCGCTGCTCATGGCGCGCGGTCTCGCCTACGACTCGGACGCTGGCCGGGCGTATGCCGCCGCGATCACAGCGCTCATGACCGGCGAGGCGTACGCGCAGTCCGCGCGCATCGCCGCGGTGGTCGGGCCGTACGACGAGTACGCGCCGAACCGCCAGGCGCACGACCGGGTGATGGAGATGCACCGGCTCGCGTCGTACCGCATCAGCGACGCACTGCCGCCGCCGGCGCTCCGGAGCGCCGCGCGCGCGTCCTGGGACGATGCCGTCGCGCTCGGGCGCGAGCACGGCTACCGGAACGCGCAGGCCGTGGTGATCGCCCCGACAGGAACGATCAGCTTCATGATGGATTGCGACACGACTGGTGTTGAGCCGGACATCGCGCTCGTCAAGTACAAGAAGCTCGTCGGCGGCGGGATACTGAAGCTCGTCAACGGGACCGTCCCTGCCGCGCTCGCGACGCTTGGCTATACCGAATCCGAGTCGGCGGCCATCACGACGTACATCACCGAACAGGGGACCATCGAGGGGGCACCTGGGCTCGACCTCGGCCACCTGCCGATCTTCGATTGCGCGTTCGTGCCGCAGAACGGCACGCGATCCATCTCGCACATGGGCCACATCAAGATGATGGGGGCGGTGCAGCCGTTCATTTCGGGAGCGATCTCGAAAACCGTGAACCTTCCTCAGACAGCGACGGTGGACGACATCGCCGACGCCTACACGGAGGCTTGGAGGCTCGGGATCAAGGCGCTCGCGATCTACCGCGACGGCTCGAAGACCGCCCAGGCGCTGCGCACCGACGCGCAGAAGGAGGTCAAGGAGGTCGCGGGGGTGGACGTCGAGGCCGCCATAGCCGAGGCGCTGGCCAAGGCGCCGCCCAAGCGGCGGCGGATGCCGCGCGAGCGCCAGTCCATCACCCACAAGTTCTCGATCGGCGGTCACGAGGGCTACATCACGGCCGGCATGTACGAGGACGGGTCGGTCGGCGAGATCTTCCTCACCGACATCGGCAAGGAGGGCTCGACGCTGCGGGGGATGATGAACTCCTACGCGACGGCGATCTCGATCGCGCTTCAGTACGGCGTGCCCCTCGAGACGCTCGTGCAGAAGTTCGCCTACATGCGCTTCGAGCCCGAAGGGATAACCCAGAACCCGGAGATCCCGTTCGCCAAGTCGATGCCCGACTACATCATGCGCTGGCTGGCCTCGCGCTTCCTGGACGCCGACAGCTGCGAGGAGCTCGGCATCCTCACGCCCGAGGTCCGCGCCCGCAAGGCGGCCCAGGACGCGGCCATGGCCTCCGCCGGCGACACCAACGGCGGGGGCAACGGCCACGGCCACGGCGGATCGAGCAAGGCGTCCACGGACATCGCCAGACGAAGCTCAGACGAACTCAGCCGCAGCCGGTGTTG
>JACDAF010000323.1 GCA_013695575.1 Chloroflexota bacterium
CCCTGGGAGAACCCGTTCGTGGAATCCTTCGGCGGCAAGGTCAGAGACGAGGTGCTCGCCGTGGAAGCCTTCGACTCGCTGCTCGAGGCGAAGACCGTCATCGAAGATTGGAGAAACACCTACAACACGATCCGGCCGCACAGCAGCCTCGGCTGGAAAGCCCCCGCCGCCTACGCGGCGAGCTGGAAGGAGCACTGAGAGAACCCGACTCTCATAACGAGTGGACCGACAAACGGGGTCCGGTCACCTGCGACAGCCGTGCGAGCATCGTGAGGTCGGCGTGAAGCTGAACCTTCGCCAACCCGCGCACCCGGATCGGAGCCAACCCGTACTCGTGCTTCAAGCGACCGAACTCGCGCTCGACGGCCGACCGGCCGCGGTAGAGGTCGCCGAACCGCTTGGTGGAGCGCGGGACGAGGGGTTTGCGACGGTCGGCCTTCAGCCAAACCGACTTCGGCGCGCACTTCGCGGAGGGGCAACGCCACTTGGTCGCCTTTCGCTTGAAGTCAGCTCCGGCGAACGCCCAGCGGCCGTGCTCACACGTCGGTACGTCGTCAAGCGTGCGCGCCACAACAGCCCTATGCCGTCAGAATTCCCGGTGTGACCGCTGTTCTGATGGTGGCCGGAGCAATCCTAGAATTGGCCGGACTCGCACTGGTCGCGCTCGACGTTCGGCAATCCCACCGTGAGGGGGAACGGCTGTCTCGTCCGGACAAGCTCATCCAGGTCGGAGCCGCCATCGCGCACGCGCGCGCGTTCGCGCCCACCGTTCAGGGTGGCGGAACGCCTCCCGTGCCTTCGCTTGAGGAACGTGTCTCGACACTTGAGGACGAAGTGGAACGGCTGCAACGTGACCTCCGGGCGGCCGAGGAGCGGGAGACGCACGCTCACCGGGAGATGACGGATCGCTTTGCCGAGTGGATCGCGGAGGCTCGACGCGAGACGTTCGATCTTGGTCAGGCGCTGAAGGGACTCATTGGCACCGTCGCCGCTGGAAACGTGCGGCGAAGGGTCGCGGGCGTCGCCCTGTTCGGCGCCGGACTCTTCCTGCAAACGGTTGGGAACCTCGCGGCGCTTTAGCGGCGTTGCCAGGTTCGGCACGACTCCGTGTCTCACCTGTGTCTCATGAGCCGCGCTCAGACGACCCGCCTGTCACAAATGACCCGCATAACCATGCGGGTTTTGGCTTATCCTTGTGACATCGAAAGGCCCATACGGGATTCAGACATCCCTGCAAATCGGCATAGGAACCGCCGCCGTGTCACACCGGGGTCACACGACTCGAGCAGTGAGCACAATGACAACCGTGTCGAGCGATCGAATCGTCCGTTGTGGCCAGTGCCGTCTTGTGCTCGAGGAGACCGGCGGCGAGCCGCCAGAGAGTCGAATCCCATGTCCTTCGTGCGGCTCGACCAGCCGATCCGTCGAGTTGCAGCTCGAGAGTCGCATCAAGCTGCGGTCGATGGTTTCGCTGAAAGCTAGGCCGGGCGTCGGAAAGTGGTTCCAGAAGCAGAAGGTCGGGGATGAGTTCCACCGCCTGACGGCGAGATGGCACCGGCTGAGCAGGGTCGTCGACCGCCGGCGCAACCGCTACCGCGAGCACATCGAGGACGTCGAGACTGGCGACGTCGTTCGGCACGTCGACGAGGCACTCACCGATCACACTGGCCGGGGCGATGCTCGGCGCTCGCCTCGCTCTTAGCCGGCAAGGTCCAGATAGTCGAGCTCGACTTCGTCGGTGAGAACGGCGACGGGTTCGAGCAGGTCGGCATAGACGATCTCGGTGCGATCCATGACCACGTGCGCGTAGGTCTTGAGGTACTCCTGCGGCGAGTGCCCTAGCCATCCTGCCGCCTCCGCGACGGGAACGCCTTGCAGGTGCCAGAGCGATGCGCGCCGGTGGCGCAGGTCGTGTGGCGAGAACGCCGGTATGCCGGTCGCCTTGCACCCCCGCTTGATCGCAGTGCGGAGTCTGTCGGCTCCGAACCCGGCGAACACTTGAACGTCGAGGTCGCGATCCTCACGGGGCACGAGGTCGGCGACCGCCCGGAACACCGAGTCAGGGACGGGAACCCATCGGGCCATGCTCGTCTTGGCAGTCGCCTGTGTCACGCGCCAGCGGCCCGCAGGCTCGTCCACGTCGCCCCAGGTCAGCGCCTCGAGTTCTGTCACGCGCATCCCCGTCGCGTCGAGCGTGAGAATGGGGAGGCGGTAGCGGGGCGGGACGGCGCCGAGCGCCGCGACCACGTGCGCGGCGGTCGGCGGGCTCACTTCGGACCGATCCTCCTGCGGCAGCTTCACGCGCTTGTCCCTCACCGGGTTCGGGACGATCTCGTGAAAGGCGAGCACCATCGCGAACGTCGCAAGCGTCTTGCGGATCGACTCCCGTTTCAGCGTAAGCGTCCCGACGAACGCGGCCACGTCCTCAGGCGTGATCCGGTCGATGGCCGTCTCACCGAAGGTGGGGAGGATACGGCCGAGGTTGACGCCGTGCGTCGTCGCTGTGCTCGTGGTCACGTCGATGCGCGAGGCTCGCCACTTCTCGGCAACGGTCGCGAACGTCGGCGCGGCCTCCGGGTGGGCGAGGCGTAGGTCGGGCACGCGGCACGCGGCGAGCTCGCCGGCGATCCAGTCGCGACGCGCCCTCGCCTCGCGCTGGGTCGAGAACGAGCCTCCGCTCCGCATGAGCGACTCACGGCCTCCGAGTCGGTAGCGCACCCTGAAGCGGACGACGCCGTCGCGCTCGATCCGGGTGACGAACGCGCTAGGCACGGGCGTCGCGCTTGTGTCGAGCTGAGGCTTGGACGACCTGGCGCAGTTGCGACGCCTCCCTCGTTGTGCCGGCGTGGCCGAGCATCGGAGGCACCGGCTGGGTCAGGTACTTCTCGACGTCGTCGAGGGTGAAGTCGAAGCGTCCGCTCGCTGCGCCCGCGACGATGACGTTCGTGCTCGCGTCAACGAGCGCGAACATGCCGTAGTCGAGAGCGTGCTGATCGCGCCGGCGCGACTTCTTGAGAGCGAGCCCTTGCCGGTCTGCCATCCGCCGCAGCCGGTTCTCGCGGATCTTCTCGTCAGACATCCCGTGCCTCCTTATTCGGAGACCGATGCCCGAGAACGTACCAGCAGCGATGCTGAAAGTCATGCTGTCGGACGTACCCGGTCGTCTCGATACGTCGACCGCTCGAGGAGTTCGAGGTACTGCGATGCGTGCACCATCGGCCGCGAGTAGCCCGGCAGGACGACGACGTCGAGCTCGCGGAAGACGGCGTCGACAGCGCGGCGCTCGAGGCCGAGCTCGCGAAGGTGCGAGCGCGTGAGCAGCGCGCCAGCCGTGTCGAGCAGCTCGGCAGCGGTCGGCTTTCGCCGCGGAGCCTCGTTTATGTCGCGGAGTTCGCTCACGCGACGACCTTGCGCTCGAACCACGCCTCGAGGAACTCCGCCGGCGTGGGGCGGCCGTGCTCCGGTCGGAGCCGGCCGGTGTCGAATCCGCTCATCTCGCTTCCTTCGCAAGGTGAACTCGCCAGAGCTTCGTCGGCCGTCGCCCGTTCGAGCCCTCATACACACCCGCAGGAGTCACGAAGCGGATCGCCTGGAGCTTCTCCATCGCTGTTCGGACGGATCCCTCGCCCATCGGGACCCATCGTCGGAGGAAGCGTCTGGAAAGCGGCAACGGATCGTGCGCCGGCGTACCCCCGAGCAGCCGCGCCTGGACTAGGAGCTCGATGGAGGACCAGAGCTGACGTGCAGGTCGACTGGCGTCTTCAGGGAGAGCGGCGAGTGAGACGACCGGCCGCTCCACGAAGCCGCCGTCGAGGAGTAGCCGTCGCTTCCAGACGACAAACTCCGAGCGGGGCAGCCAGCGCGCCTCGCCGGAGATCGCGGCGGCGTACCGATATGCAAGAGGCTTCCCCGGCTCGACTCCGCGCGCCACTTCATCGACGAATCGGATGACAGCCGAGTTGTCGTCCCAAGATGCGAGGACCGCCCCTGCCAGGATCTCGCCGTCCCAAGTCGAGAGGTCCCGAGTGGACGTCCCTAGTGGAACGTCCCGAGTGGAGTCATCGAGGGGTGTTCCACTAGGGACGTCCACCTTCCACTCGGGATGCGTTGTCTCCCTAGTGGAAGCTTCTACTTGGGACGCTGTGAGGTTCTCGCAGCGCAAGCAGAGATCAGTCTCCGACTCGCGACCACACGTAAAGCAGCGACGGGCAGGGAGAGCACTCACGGAGCTCCCCCAGCAGGCACGCTCGCGCGTCTCACGCCGCCGTCGTTGCAGCATCCGCAGTGTGCTCTACCCTTGTGCTGTCTCCCGTTTGACTCGTGAGGGCCGGTCACCCGCCGGCCCTTCGCCGTCTCATGGGCCTTCCTTTTGCCCGCTTAGGGCCAGGACGTCCTTCAGCCGGAACCGCGGATGAGACTCCGGCGTGAAGCGGATCTCCTCGAGGACGCCGCGCGCAACCAGGCGCTTTATCGTGTGCGTCGAGACCCCGAGGAGACGGGCCGCCTCGCCTCGACTGACCAGAACGTGTGCTGCGGTTTGATCGCTCATACCTGAGCTTGTCGGCTGCCGTTCTGGCAAAGTTACGAACGTGGCACCGGGAACGAGCTACGCGTGGGCGCGCCGACTACAGGAACCGAAGTACGCCGGGTACCTCGAGTGGCGCCGAGAGTGGTTGTGGAAGCACGGAGAGCGCCCCACGGCCGGCCCCTATTGGAGCGACGTGCTTCGCGGCCTCGCGGAAGCTCAGGCGCTCGCCGAAGCGGCCCGTCAACAGCAAACGAGAGAGCTTCTCGCGGGGGCAAATGTGAAACCGTGGATTGCGCCTGCGAGCGTCGACGCGAATCGCTCTGTCAAGCTCGCCAGGCGAGCACTCTTCGGTGACATCGGCGATCGCGCGATACGTCACCGGTTGCAGCGATTCGCGGAACACTCGGCACAGCTCCCGCGTCGGTGCCAGGTGGCCGACTGTACGAACGAGCTCCCGCGGCAGGCCCGAAGCACTCGGAAGCGGTGCGACGCGTGCCGTCGGACTCGTCGGCGTG
>JACDAF010000341.1 GCA_013695575.1 Chloroflexota bacterium
TGTGAGGTGAGGGATGCCGCGCTCGATCTGGAAGGGAACGATCAGCTTCGGGATGGTCGCGCTGCCGGTGCGGCTGTACCTCGCGACCGAGAGCACGTCGAAGGTCTCGTTCAACCTGCTCTGCCCCGAGCACAAGGCCCGGATCAAGAACAAGCGCTGGTGCCCCGAGGGCGATCACGAGGTCGCCTGGAGCGACGCGGTCCGCGGCTACGAGTACGAGAAGGGCACCTACGTGGTGCTCGAGGACGAAGAGCTCGACGCACTGCCGCTCGCGTCCAGCAAGAGCATCGACATCGCGGGCTTCATCAAGGACGAGGAGCTGCCGGGCCCGCTCTACTACCAGAGCGCGTACTACCTCGAGCCTGAGAAGTCGGCGCAGAAGCCGTATGCGCTCCTGAAGCAGACACTCGAGAAGACGAACCGCGTCGCGATCGCGAAGTTCGCGCTCCGCGAGCGCGAGCGCCTGGTGTCGCTCCGCGCGCTCGACGGCGCACTCCTCCTGAACACGCTCCATTGGCCTGACGAGATCCGCAACACCGAGGATCTCGATCTGCCCGAGGACCTCAAGGTCAGCCCGGCTGAGCTGAAGATGGCCGAGAACCTCGTCGAGATGATGGCCATGGAGTTCGAGCCGGACGAGTTCAAGGACGAGTACAAGCAAGCCGTCATGAAGGTCGTCAGCGCGAAGATCGAGGGTCGTGAGGACATCGTCGAGGCCCCGGAAGCCGCCGCGGAGACCACGGTCGTCGACCTCATGGCCGCACTCAAGGCGTCGGTGGAGCGCGCCAAGGCTGGCGAGAAGAAGGGCGGCCGCGAAGCGCGCGGCGGCCGTGAGCCGATCGGCGCACCACGCACAGGCACGTCGAAGTCAGCTTCGTCGACGAAGGAGCGAGCGACCCGCCGCAAGGCGTCCTAACGGGCACAAAGGTCCCTCGCCGGTCAGCCGGCTGCGGCCAGAGGCTGGGTCCGCGACCGCCGGAAAGTCCGGCGGTAGAGCGCCGGGGATGTCCGGACGAGCCGCTCGAAATTCAGCCGCAGCGTGGCCGCGGCACCGAAGCCACATCGCTCGGCGATCCGTTCGACGCTCTGATCGGTCGTCTCCAAGAGCCGCTGCGCCAAGCGCACGCGCTGGCCGATGAGCCACTGATGCGGACTGGTCCCGACCGTGGCGCGAAAGCGTCGTGCGAACGTCCGTGGCGGCAGGCCTGCGCGCCGTGCGAGGTCCTCGACCGTGAGCGGCGCGCCGAGGCGGGCGAGCGCCCATTCCAGCGTCCGCGCGACCGAGCCATCGGCAGCGTCCACGGACACCGGGTGCTGGAGGTACTGCGCCTGTCCGCCCTCGCGATGCGGCGCAACCACCATGCGGCGAGCGAACATGTTCGCCACCTCCGCGCCGTGGTCCTTGCGGACCAGGTGCAGGCAGAGATCGATGCCCGCGGCGGTGCCCGCGGACGTGTACACGTTGCCGTCTTCGACATAGAGCACCGCCGGATCGAGACGTACGTCGGGGTACCGAGCGCGGAGCTTCTCCGCGTACATCCAGTGTGTCGTGGCACGCCTGCCGGAAAGGAGTCCGGCGGCCGCAAGCACGAACGCTCCCGAGCAGAGCGAGGCGATACGCGCACCGCGCGCCTGTGCCCGCCGCAGCGCGGCAAGCAGCTCCGGCAGAGGCGCCTCGTCGACGTCGCGCCACGCGGGAACCACGATGGTGTCCGCCTTCGCGAGCATGCGCAATCCGTATCTGGGCTCGATCCGAAAGCCCGCTTTCGTGCGCAGAGGCCCCGGCTCCGCACCGCAGACGAGCAGCCGGTAGTTGGGGAGCCCCATGTCCGAGCGATCGATGCCGAAGACCTCGCACGCGACCGCCATCTCAAAGACGCTGATATCGTCGAAGGCGACGACCGCG
The DNA here is from genome assembly GCA_013695575.1 of Chloroflexota bacterium. Taxonomy (GTDB): domain Bacteria; phylum Chloroflexota; class Limnocylindria; order P2-11E; family P2-11E; genus JACDAF01. The sequence goes on from JACDAF010000341.1 coordinate 1,907, forward strand.
ACGGTGTGCATGGCCGGATATTAGCGGACAGCGGCAGTCCTGCCACTCGCATGAACGGTCTCCGAAGCGGACCATGTCCGCGTGGATCTGCTCGTGGCGATCGCGGCGCTCGTGCTCCTCGCTGGCCTCGCGATCCAGTTCGGAGCGGACTCGCGGGCGGGCCCGGAGGACCGCCGGGCATGGTGGCCCGGGCGTGGACGCGGCGTAACGGACGGAGCGACCCGCCGCAAGGCGTCCTAAAGGCCGGATACTCGTCGTGTGCCGGAGCCGCGCCGCGACGAGCCCGATCGGCCCACGCTCATCGATGTCAGCGGGGCCATCGAGCGTCTCCCCCGGGCCATCGAGCCGATGCGCCCGCGCCTCGCCGCCGGCGCGTTCAACTCGCCGGAGTGGCTCTTCGAGCTGAAATGGGACGGGATCCGCGCCATCGCGTTCGGCGGGGAGGACGGGCAGGTCCGGCTTCAGGACCGCCACGGTGGCGACCTGCTACCCCTCGTGCCCGAGCTGCGCGACCTGCGCGTCCCGGCCGGCAGCGTGGTCGATGGCGAGGTCATCGTCTGCGACACGCGCGGGCGCCCAAGCTACGAGCTGCTCGCCGCGCGCGCCGGCCCGAAGAACCTGCGACGCGGCCGCGGGCCCTACTTCGTCGGCTTCGACCTGCTCTATGAAGGCGGCCGCGCGCTCGCCGGACGACCGCTGCACGAAAGGCGCGCGAAGCTGCAGGCCGGCTCGTACGGCGGACAGCGCCTGCTCGTCCCGGATCATCTCGACGCCGATGGCGAGCCCTTCCTAGAGGTGGTGGCGGAGTACGGGCTCGAGGGCGTCGTCGGGAAGCGCCGCGACAGCCCGTACGTCCCGGGTACCCGCAGTCCCGACTGGCTCAAGTACCACGTCACGCCACGGGTCGACGCGGTGCTTGGCGGCCTCGTGGCCGACGATCATGGAGCGAGGACGGTGCTCTGCGGGCTCACGAACGACGACGGGTCGCTCAGCTACGCGGGAGATGCGGCGGTCCCGCCCTTCCTCGCGTCGTGGCTCGCCGGCGCGCTCGGGGCGTTCGTCGCGGACGCTTCCCCGTTCGCGCGGCCCATCCCGCTCCGCAGCGGCCTGCGCTGGCTGCGGCCCAGGCTCGTCGCGATCGTCGAGCACGACGGCGCGAACCCGAAGGCGCTCGGTGACGCGCGATTCCGCGCGCTGCGATTCGACGCGCGCGTCGGCGACTGCCGCGCCGAGGAGCCGCTCCAGATGCCGTCGGGACCGCCCAGCGGCTCCGGGGAGCGCCCTCGGCTCGTCCTCCTGCAGTCTCTTCCGTTCTCCTAGAGAACGCCGGTACCTCTGAACCCTCTAGGCCGTAGTGCCCACGTTCGAGGTAGACACTCCGCACCCCTCCCTGCAAAGAAGAAGAGCCACGCGCATCCTCGATCCCAAGACCTGGCAGTCGAAGGGAAGGGATACGTCGTGGCTCCAGCTGACAGCGTCGCACATCTGCGCAAGGGCATCCTCGACCGCGTGGCCCGCGGCGGGGTCACCGTCGCCCGGGCCTGCGCCGAGGCGGGCCTCTCGCCGGCCCGCTACTACCAGCTGCGCGCTCGCTACCTCGCGTACGGGGAGCCGGGGCTCAGGCCCAAGCCGCAGCCCGCGCGGCCCAGCCGCCAGCTCCCGCCGCCCCTGGTGGACGCGATCCTGAGC
>JACDAF010000153.1 GCA_013695575.1 Chloroflexota bacterium
GTCGTGAACTCCGAGCCGTTGAAGAACGCCTGCAGCTGCTGCGCGACCTTTGCCTCCCCCGTCGGACCCGGGTGGACGCCGTCGTTCTGCACGTCGCTGCAGGCCCAAGTGAGGCCGTCCGCACGCGCTTTCGTGCCGTCCGCCCAGAGATACGGACCCCAGCCGATCCACGGTCGCGCGCTGGGCTCGCGCACGCTCCGCTCGACGAGGCGCTTCACGGCGAAGCCCGTCTCGTAGGCGTACGGCTCAGGGTTGAGGTCCGTGATCGCGTAGCCGGCGTAGGTGCGCGGCGAGACGAAGACCTGCGCGAGATTCGGGTAACGCGCCTTCGCGTTCTCGATGATCTTGGCCAGCGCCGTCTCGAGCTGGGCGCTGCTCGTCGGGAAGTCTCCGCCGGGCCGCGCGATCGCCTGCTTCAGCCAGACCGCCTGGACCTGCGCGGCGGTGACGCCGGCCTTCTTCAGCCGGTTGTCCACCTGGCCCCACGTGGCGTGCTTCGGATCCGACCAGTCACGCGCATCCTGACCGCCCTGCGCACCGTCGACCACGACGACATTCGCATCGCGGACGGCGTCCGCTTGCGCGACACGGACGAACGCGGCGAACTCCTGCGTGGTGTTCGACATCCCGATGGAGAGCAGCACGACCTTGCCAGCGGCGTCTGCCCGCCCCGATGGTGCGCGCGGCACGATCTCCGACGCCGCGCGACGGCCCTCCGCCGCGTACGCCGCGGGCGGGATGTTCGCCCCGCCGGGGTACAGGCCTCCCTGCGTGCCCTTGTACGTCCCGGTCCCGAGCTCGGGGAGGGGCACCAGGCCGCTGGTCGTGCGGGCACAGTCAGCGGCCGCAGCCGTGAGCGGTGTCACCGACAGCAGCGCCAGCGCGAGCGCGAGAACGACGTACCTCATGCCCTATTGACGCGCCGGATGCGTGCTCGTTTCGGTCGCGGGCCTAAGAAGTTCCTAAGACCGCAGCGGTAGCGGGCCCGCTACCGGCTGATGGAGCGGTACTTCCGCACTGCGAGCGGAACGAACACGGCCAGCATTACCGCGACCCAGATCAGCGTCAGCAGGACCGGCTGCTCGGCCGGGAATCCCTCGGCCGCGTAGGGGTTCGGGTTACCCCAGAGCTTGCGGGTCGCAGCGGTGAGCGCGCTAACGGGATTCCACTCGGCGATCGGGCGGAGGAGCGACGGCAGCGTCTGCGTCGGCACGAAGACATTCGAGAGGAACGTGAGCGGGAACAGGACCGTGAACCCGAACTGCTGCGCAACCTCGACTGTCGGGACCATGAGGCCGATCCAGACTCCGAGCCACGACATCGCGAACGTGAAGAGCAGCAGGAGTCCGACACCGGCGGCCAGCTCGAGGACGCCCGTCTGAACCCGCCACTCGACGAACAGACCGGTCAGCATGAGCACCGCGAGGATCGCACCGTTGTATACGACGTCGGACAGCGCGCGGCCGACCAGAACGGCCGAGCGCCCCATCGGCAACGACCGGAACCGGTCGAGGATCCCCTTGTTGAGATCGTCGGTCATGCCGATGGCCGTTGTCACCGACGCGAAGGCGATCGTTTGCGCGAAGATGCCGGGCATCAGGAACTCCTTGTACGAGCCGCCGTCGGGCAGCGGGATCGCACCGCCGAACACGAACGCGAAGAGCAGCACGAACATGATCGATTGCAGGATCGCGAAGATGGCGAGCTCGGGGATGCGCGGAATGCGTCGCAGGTTCCGCCAGGTCACCACGAGGCCGTCGGCGAGCTCCCTGCGAAGGCCGCCGCTCTCGACACGCGCCGGGATGCCGCTAGGGGTCATGCGGTCCTCCTCCGCTCCGCCGCCGCCGATGGGCCGTCGGTCTTGGTCTCGGCGGGCTGGCCCGCTGCGGCGTGGCCCGTCAGAGACAGGAAGACATCGTCGAGCGTGGGCCGGCGCAGACCGATGTCGTCTATCGCGATCGCCGCCTCGTCGAGGTCGCGCACCACCTGGACGAGGCGCTGGGCACCTCCGTGAGCGGGGATCGTGACCCGGCGGTGTGCTCCTCGATAGTGGACTCGTCGCCATCACTCCGGCTCAGGAGCTCGGCCGCGCGTGACAGCGCGGCCCGATCGCGCACGACGACCTCGATCCGCTCGCCCCCGACCTGAGTCTTCAGCTCGTCCGCGGTGCCGCGGGCAATGATCCGGCCGTGGTCGACGACCGCGATGGAGTTGGCCAGCTCGTCGGCCTCCTCGAGGTACTGCGTGGTGAGGAGGATGGTCGCCCCACCACGGACGAGGCCGCGGATGATCTCCCACATCCCCAGTCGGCTTCGCGGGTCGAGTCCCGTCGTCGGCTCGTCGAGGAACAGCACCCGCGGCTGCCCGATCAACGCGCTCGCGAGATCGAGCCGGCGGCGCATCCCACCTGAGAAGGTCTTCACGATCCGCTCCGCGGCGTCGGCAAGATCGAATCGCTCGAGCAGCTCAGAGGCGCGGCGCTTCGCGTCGGCTCCCGAGAGCTGGTACAGCCGGCCGAACAGGACGAGGTTCTCGCGGCCGGTCAGGTTCTCGTCGACCGCCGCGTACTGGCCGGAGAGTCCGATCATCGACCGGATCTGATGCGCGTCGCGAACCACGTCGCATCCGCCGATCGTGGCGCGTCCCGCATCAGGGCGGAGGAGCGTCGTGAGGATCCGGATCGCGGTCGTCTTCCCGGCGCCGTTCGGGCCGAGCAGGCCCAGCACGGTGCCTTCCCCAACGGTGAGGTCGAGGCCGTCGAGCGCGCGCACCTCGTTCTTCCGGGCCCGATAGGTCTTGACGAGACCTTCGGCGACGATCGCGTTCGTGACGGGCAGGTTCCTCCGATCGATAGGTCGGGCGGGAGGAAACCCTAGACGGCCCGCGAGCGGAGTTCAATCAACTGCGATACAGCAGGGAGACTTTTGAGGCAGGGAGACTTTGAGGAGTGACTCCCCGGACGCCCTCACATGCCCGTCGGGCGCGGGCGCCGGAACGCTGCGCGGTCGCGCTCGCACGTCGCGCGCACGGAGCAGCCCTCA
>JACDAF010000377.1 GCA_013695575.1 Chloroflexota bacterium
CTCCTCGCGGCGTACGACCACCAGAAGAAGGGCGAGACCGCGGTGAGCCGCGACTACGAGATCCCGAAGGGGGAGCGCGTCGGCGTCGGCTTCTGGGGCGCCGGCCGCGGCTACCTCTCGCACCACCTCACGATGGACAAGGGCGCCCTCACGAACTACCAGATCTTGACGCCTTCAACGATCAACGCCTCGCCCATGGACCCCTTCGGGCAGGCCGGCCCGTACGAGGAGGCCGTGATGAATACGCCGATCATCGAGCGCTTCGCCAAGCCCGACGACTTCAAGGGCATCGACATCCTCCGCACCATCCGCAGCTTCGACCCGTGCATGCCCTGCACGACGCACATGTACGCTGGCGACGTCACGGTGGTGCGCGAGGTGAACACCTGTGCCTGCGCGCTCGACGAGGAGCACGATGCCGTCCCGGCCGGTGCCCTCGGCTGAGCGGGGCCGCGCGCTCGTCGGTGGCGTCGGCTACACGAACCTCCGCGATGGCTCGGCGGGTCCGCTCCTCGCCGAACGCCTCGCGGGAAGGCTCGGGCCGGACGTTGACGTCGAGGATCTCTCGTACAGCCCGATCGACGTGATGTTCCTGCTGCAGCGCCGACCGACGTACGCGCGCGCCGTGTTCGTGGGCGCGGTGTCACGCGGCGCGCCGCCCGGCACCATCCGGGTGAGCCGCTGGGACCCCGAGCCGGAGCCTGCCGACGCGGTGCAGGCGCGCGTCGCCGAGGCCGTGAGCGGCGTCATCAGCCTGGAGAATCTCCTGCGGATCACCGGCCACTTCGGCGCGCTGCCGCCCGAGGTCACGCTGGTCGAGATCGAGCCGGAGAACGAGACCTGGGGCGAAGGGGTGACGCCGACGATGGAGCGCGCGATGGGAGAGGTCGCCGCGCTGCTGCGCAGCGAGGCCCTGGATGCCGCACGTGTCTAGTGGCCGCAGCGTGGAGGCGCGCGACGAGGTGCTGCAGGTCATGTACTGGATGCTCGGCGAGGGCATCTCCCACGAGGTCGATCCGGCGTACGTCGCGCGCTTCCTGGTCCTACCGGAGGAGGTCGTCGCCCACGCGCTCCAAGGGCTGCGGGATGCGCACCTCGTCCTGCGCGGCGCGGGCGCCGGCACGTACCGGCTCACGAAGCACGGTATCGAGGAGGGCGGGCGGCGCTTCTATGACGAGTTCCGCGACCTGACGAAGCAGCCGCACGGCGAGTGCGCGCCGGGCTGCTGGTGCCACTCGCCTGAGGGTGAGGGCAAGCCCTGCCCGAGCGTGACACGGGCGGCGGCGAGTGCCTGAGCAGCGGCCAGACCTGGACCAGGCGCTCGCCCGGCTCGACCGGATCATCGCGAGTGCGGAGGCCGATCCCGACCCGGCGTTCCGCGAACGTGTGGGCGAGCTTCTCGACACGATCGACGCCGTGCACCGCCAGCTCGTCTGGCGCGTCGGAGAGCTCGTCCATGCGTCGTCCCCCGAGCTCTTTGAAGAAGGCCTCCTGCGCGACGAGGTCGCCGCGCTGCTCTTCGAGATGTACGGCCTGGTGGCGCCCGACGCGCACGCGAAGCCCGCGGAGGCCGCGCCGGCGGCGATGATCTCGCTCGCGGACCTCGAGGCCTCGATGCCCATCCCGCTGGCCTGGCACGATGCCGCTGACCGATCCGAGCTCGCCGACGGCGTCGTCCTCTGGCGCGATATCGCCGGCGAGCGTGTCGCCCTCCTCGCGGATCGGGGCGCGCTGCGTGCCTACAGGGACGAGTGCCCCGGCAGCCCGATGCCGATCAGCTCGGGCATCCTCCGCGGCGGCGAGCTCCACTGCCCCTGGCACGACTGCCGGTACGACGCGCTCTCCGGCCGCCGCCTCGATCGCGAGGGACCGTCGCTCGTTTCTGTGCCGCTCGAGGTGCACGATGGTGCGGTGCGCGTGAGCGTGCGGCGGCAGGGCCGCCCGGTCGCATGACCACCGTGATCGCGGGCTTCGGCAACGAGCTGCGTGCCGACGACGGCGTCGGGCTCGCGGTGGTCCGCCATATCGAGCGCGCCGGCGTGCCCGACGGCGTGCGCTGCGCGGAGGTCGGCATCGGCGGGATCGCGATGCTGCACGAGCTCTTCGCCGGGTGCCGGCGCCTTGTCATCGTTGACGCGGTCCAGCGCGGCGGCGCGCCAGGCACGGTGTACGTGCTGTCGCCGAGGCTGGGTCCCAGCCCGGGGCATGATGCGCTCGTGGACGCGCACTTCACCGAGCCCTACGCCGCGCTCACGCTCGCGCGCGCCCTTGGCGTGCTGCCGGCGGAGATCCACGTGGTCGGCATCGAAGTGGCCGAGACGGACGATCTGTCGCTGGACCTCACGCCGGCCGTCTTGCGGGCCGTGCCGATCGCCGCGGAGCGCGCGGTGGCATGTGCGACCGCTGTCGATCGGGCATCCCACCCCGCGCCCGGGGCGGAACCCGCGCTTCTGCACGTCCCGGTGTCGGGCTCCTCTGCGGAAGGAACCCCCGAGATCGACGCGCAGACACCGCGCATCCCGCCCAGCAGCACCGCCGTGGTAGCCCCGTTCGAGCAGGGCCACTCCAGGGATCGCCACTGATGTGCCAGGGGATCCCGCGCCTGGTGCTCGAGTCGGCGGGCGACCGCGTCCGGGTGGAGGTGGACGGCGAGGCGCGCTGGATGAAGGCTTCGGAACGCGTTGCGGGTGCCGCGGCGGGCGAGTACGTGGTCGTGTACGCCGGCGTGGCCATCGAGAAGGTGAGCGCCGAGGAGGCCCACGAGCAGCTGCGGTTCCTCCGCGATCTCGAGGAGCTGTTCCCCGCGGACGAGGACGTCGCATGAGGGCGATCGCGATCGCCGGCGAGGGCATCGCGTGACACTTGCCGAGGCGACGGGACGGTCCGTCGCTGGGACAACGCGGTTCGTCCGCTACGCCTTCATGCCGAACCGGCTGCGCTACTGCGGCGGCGATGACAACTCGACCATCCTCGAGTACGCGACCGCGGGTGTTCGTGAGCCCCCGCTGGTCGGCATGCTCCGGAAATTCACCGGCGCGCTGCCGTACCTGTCGCTCATCGCCCGCGGCAACGGCATCGCCGATCCGTTCGACGAGCGCGTCGTCGAGGCCTACTGGCTGGGGAACGAGCTGCTCCTGCAGGTGGAGGCGCGCGACCTGTACAGCTCGCTGCGCGACCGCTACCGGACGCAGCTCTCGCCAAAGGCGATGGACGGCGTCGCCGGGAAGGCGCCGGCGGGCGCGCGGCCACACCACAGCTTCCACGTGTTCGATGTCTGGCGTCACGCTGACCGGAGCGGCGCGGACGTGCTGGCGATGCTGGACTCCTGCCGGGTCAGCTGGGGCCGTGTGCGTTCCGTCGAAGCCGGCGAGCTCATCGTCGACCGGTCGCATCTGGAGCTCCGCGGCGGAAAGCTCGAGCTCGGCGAGCCTCGCACCGACCGGGTGACGCGCGTCGTGCAGGGCCAGGGCTTCGCCAACGACGCGCGCGTCGGCGACCTCGTCTCGATCCACTGGGACTGGGTGTGCGAGATGATCGACGAGCGGCAGCGTGCCGCGCTCGAGCGGAACACG
>JACDAF010000388.1 GCA_013695575.1 Chloroflexota bacterium
CGTCGCTGCCTGCACAGGGGGCGCCAGGATCAGGGCTGGCGCCAGCCTCTCCGACCAGGCAGCAGGCCGCGGCGTCCGCTGCCGCCACGTCGCCTCCAACCTGCCCGTCGTCTCCGCCCACGCCAACACCCGGTCCGCCGGGCAGCGTGCTCTTCGAGGATCGGCTGCGCGACCGATGCAGCTTCCAAGGAGTTGGTAACGTGGCATTCAGAATGGCAAGCTCCTCACCGAGACACAGGATGCGGAGGTCCGCTCTCCCGGCTTCACCGCGTTTACGGCGCGCGCGCCGGAGGTCAGCGGGGTAGAGATCCTGTTCAAGAACTTCCGCGTGCTCAAGCCATAGCGTGACGCCCGTCCGCGCGCGCGCCACGTCCCTGGCGCAGCGCGGCATCGAGCGACCTTGGGTCCTGGTCCTCGCGGTGGCCATCTTTCTCGCGACACCGATCACGTCATCGGCGAATGGTCCGACGCCCGCAGTCGGGACGAGGCGCACCTCGCGCGACTGGGGATCGCCGCGACCTCGGCCGATCGTGGCGCGTCGACAGTCGAGCTCGGAGTACTCGGCGTGCGCGACCAGCTTGTGGAGCTGACGCGGACCTCCCAAATCCGTGCTGCCTTCGCTTCTCAGGATCTGCCGACGATCGTCGCTGCGGTGAACGAGCTGCGTCCGCTGCTCGGCGCTGAGGTCGTACGGGCCTTCATCGTCGATCGGACCGGCACCGTCATCGCTGTGAGTCCAGCGGACTCGGATCGGCGGAGGACGTCTACGTCGTCGACCGCGCGGGCGCCGGCATCTGGCGAGCGCCGCCGTCCCCATCGTGGACTGGCGGGTGATCGTGGTCCAGCCGGCCCAGGGCGAGAGAGTGGAGGCGCCGCTGGCTCAGCTTCGGCTGACTCGCGTGGCCCTGACTCTGCTGCTCCTTGCGGCGAGCTTCATCGTCGCTCGCACGCTCAGCCAGTCGATCCGGCAGGGGCGGGCGCTGGCGCGCGTGAACGCCGAGCGAGCCCGGGCGACGCGGGCCAAGTCCGAGTTCCTGGCGAACATGAGCCACGAGCTGCGCACGCCCCTGAACGCGATCATCGGCTTCACCGACGTTCTGCTGCAGCGCTACTTCGGCGACATCAACGCCCGTCAGGACGAGTACCTGAAGGATGTCGGCAACTCCGGAAAGCACCTGCTCGCCCTGATCAACGACATCCTCGACCTCTCGAAGGTGGAGTCTGGCCGGATGGAGCTCGAGCTCACGAGCTTTTCTCCAGCTGCGACACTGGAGAACAGCGTCACGCTCATCCGCGAACGGGCGGTCCGCCGGCGGGTCAGCGTGTCCGTGGAGCGTGATGACCTCGACCTCGTGACCGCGGACGAGCGCAAGGTCAAACAGGTGCTCGTGAACCTGCTCACGAATGCGTGAAGTTCACGCCTGAGGGCGGCGCGGTCACCGTGACCGCGCAGCACTCGAATGGGGCGATCCACGTAGCGGTGCGCGACACGGGAATGGGGATCGCGTCGGGGGACCACGACCGGATCTTCGAGGAGTTCGAGCAGGCACGCGGCAGCAGCTCAGCGGGCCAAGAGGGGACCGGTCTCGGCCTCGCGCTCGCGAAGCGGTTCGTCGAGCTGCACGGCGGACGGATCTGGGTCGAGAGCGAGGTCAGCCGAGGAAGCACGTTCACCTTCACGCTCCCGCTCCGGCCCGAGACAGCCCAGTCCGCACCGCCACATGTGGCGTGATCGGCAGCGGCGTCGGACCCTCGCGCCCACCGCCTCCGATCCATAGGCGGCGCATAAATGCAATCCGTGGCCGAGCAGCTGCTCCTGCTTCCCCGGATGTTCGCGCTCTCGGTCTCGGAGTGTCCCGGGTCGTCGATTCTGACCGCCACTAAGAAGCAGCAGCCGATCGAGCCGCACTGGTACCTGCTCGGGATGGCCGCCGGGAACGGGTGCCGGCCCGCGGCTGTATCCGTGCCGTGAGCCCGCTGCGCGCGCTTGCCCCCTACGCCGCCGTCGCGCTGCTCATCGTCCTCGGATCGGGAGCCGCGCTTGCGTCCGCGCTGCGGATCGAGATGGCGAGCCGCGCAGCGCAACCGGCTTCGGCGGTCGGATCGCCGCCGCCCAGGGCGGACCCGCTGGCCCTGGCGCGGCAGCTGGGGACGCCACGTTTCGCGTACTGGCGCGAGGAGCACGATGGCGGCCGACGGCTCTGGGTCAGCGACGCGCTGGGCTCGCGGCGCTGGTCGATTCTCAGCAACGCGACGCGCGACGACGTTCGCCACACACGCTGGTCGCCCGACGGAACGGCGGTCGCCTACCTCGCCTCGCAGAAGGAGATCGTCGTCACCTGGCTGAACGGCGTGAGCCTTCGAGTGCCGGCGTGGCGCGACGAGGGTGCGAGCGAAGCGCGGCGGATCCTCGGCTACGCCTGGTCATCCGACGGCCGCCGCATCGCGGCGACGCAGCGCCACGGACCCGGTCGCACCTCGCCGACCGATGTGTTCGTCGCGGACCTCGCCGACCCCGGCCGGTGGATCCAGGCGACGACCGCGGGCGACGTGCACGTCGCCGAGTGGGCCGGAGCGGACGAGCTCCTCGTCGAGACGAGCGGCGGGCTCATCGGGCTGCTCCGGATCGGTGAGAGGGACGCGATCCGCCCCCTCACCGGCATGGCCGCGGCGTCGCCGCAGATCGGCCCCGACGGACGCGTCTACTTCGGGGGCGGCCACGTGACCGATGAGATCGCGTTCACGGATAGACGGTTCGTCCAGGGGAGCGTCTGGAGCACCACGCCGGACGGGGATGCCCGGGAGGAGGCGACGCTTGGTTCGGAGCAGTTCCGGCTCGAGGGCCGCTGGCCGGACGGCCGTTTCATCGTGTCGGTGCCCGGCGGCATGAAGCTCTCCGGAGGCCGCGCCAGCAACCTGCCGTTCCTGACCGGCACGATCCGTCGTGTCACGGTGGGGCCCGGCGGGAGCGCGGCGTACGGGGTCACCGACCGGAGGATCCTTCGACTTGACCTCGAGCTTGCGGGAAGCTCTCCGGCCGCGGCCGAGGCGGCTTCCGTTGTGCTCGACCAGGCCGAGGACGCGGATATCTGGTTCCCGCGCACGCCGGCCGCGCTCGCTCTCTCGGGCGCGGCCTTCGCCGGCGGCTCGCCGGCGACCTTCGCGTTCGTGATGGCCGGCAGGATCTGGATGACGGATGTCCAGGGCGCTGCCCGAGCCGTGCACGCCGTACACCCCGGGGGCGCCTGGCTCCTGCGGCCGCGCTGGTCACCCGACGGTGCACGGTTTCTCGTGACCGAGATCGTCCGCAGCGGCAGCGAGCAACGCTACGCGGTCCTGCTGTTCGACCGGGCAGGTCGCCTGACACGGCTGGACCAGTCCGCCGGTCAGAGCTGGGTCTCCTCGACGGCATGGTCGCCGGACGGTGACCGCTTCGCCGTCGCGGGTGGTGACATCGGCGCAGGCTGGGCGGAGGGCGAGGTGCGCGTGCTCGACCTCGAGGGGCAGGAGCGCGGCGGTCGTATTCCCGGCCGAGAGGTCGCCTGGACC
>JACDAF010000010.1 GCA_013695575.1 Chloroflexota bacterium
TGACGACCAAGACCGTGACCTGGAAGATCGACCCCGCACACACGAGCGCGACCATCGCGGCGCGGCACATGATGCTGACGACCGTCCGAGCGAGCCTCGCCGGCGTGAACGGCGAGCTCGAGTTCGACGAGTGGCCCCGTTCGTCGCGGACGCGGCTACTCGCTGGGCAGATCCGCCCAGAACGCTTCGGTGAAGCGGTTATTCAGATTCGCGATGCCGACATTCACGGTGAGCTCAACGAGCTGACGCTCGTCGAAATGCTGCCTCGCGCGCTCGAATGTCGCGGGCTCCGCGTGGGAGTCGCGCGTCAGCTCGAGTGACAGCGCTATTGCGGCCTTCTCCGCATCGGTGAACAGCGGGCTCTCGTCAGCATCGCTGATCGAATCGACCATGTCCTGGGTGATGCCGAGCGCACGGCCGGCACTGATATGGGAGGCCGTTCAGTAGCGGCACCCGTTCGTGATGTCCGTGACGAGGAACGACAGCATCCGGATCTTCGCCGGGATCGCACCTTCGTCGAGCGCCTTGCGCAAGCCCCAGTACGCATCAGAGACCGCAGGCGAATGGTTGAGCAGGCGCCGGAACGCACTGCCCTCGCCGGTGTACGGGATCCGTGCCATCGTCAGGACCTCCTCGCCCGATATCGCGTGATCGCGAGCTCACCGAGCGCGCCGCGACGCCCACGCCCGCCGGACCTCTCGAGGACGATGCGCTGGATCTGACCGGCGCTCGGGATGATCGGCGCGATGCGCCGGCGGCTTCGGGGCCCGGCGATCCGGCCCTCGAGCGCGTCGATGACGTCCTTCACCCGCTCGTCGATCTCGTGCAGGTCGAGGGGGCGCTCGCCGAGGGAGAGCGTGATGCGCACCTCCACTCGATCGGCGTCTCGGTAGCCGACGCCGCGCCGGGTCTGCGCGTCGAGGACGGCGGCATGGAGCCGTCGGCGCCACTCGTTCCGGGGCCGCGCGTAGGCGGGAAGCGGGGTCGTGATCGAGAAACGTCGCTTTGCCACCTACGGCCGAATCTACGCGCTTGCCGACCCGGTGTCGCTGCCGGGAGGCGGACCGTGCCGGCGAATGCCGCTAGCGGCCGACCTCGAACTCGATGGAGTGGTACCCCGTCGAGCCGGACGGGAATGGCGGGCGCCGCGTCGCGGTCTGCACCTGGCCCTCGCCATCGGTCGCGCGCACGACCAGCGTGTGCTTCCCGGTGCCCGGTGGGGTCCACAGGAAGCGCCAGCGCCGCCAGGTGAGGGGTCCGAGCGGCTCCTCCAGCTCGGCATCGGCCCAGCTGCGGCCGCCGTCGCTCGACACCTCGACGCGCGGGACCCGCCGCGACCCGGCATTCGCGATGCCGGCGATCGCGACGGGGCCGCCGTCCCACTTGACCCGGTACGGCGTGTCGATCCGCGAGTGCGTGTTCACGACGGCGAGGTCGGACCAGCCGCGCTCCATCCAGTAGCCCTGGAAGTCGGTCTTCACGACTTCGATCTTCGTGAGCCACTTCACGTTCTTCATCCCGTAGATGTTCGGGACGAGTACGCGTACGGGGTAGCCATGAGCCTCCGGGAGCGTGTAGCCGTTCATGAGGTAGGCGACGATCGTCTTGGGCTCCATCGCCTTTGCGAAGCGGATCGAATCGGCGTACCCGTCGACGGAGCGGAGCACGACATCGAATGCGCCGGTCTCGGGCCGCGCCCGCTCGAGCAGATCGGACAGCGGAACGCCGGTCCAGAGCGCGGTCCCGATGAGGTCACCGCCGGTCTCGTTGCTGATGCACTCGAGGGTGTGCAGCTGCTCGACCGCTTCGAGATCCAGGAGCTCCTCGTACGAGATCGAGTACGGCGCCGCGACCGCGCCGGCGATCTCGAGCTTCCATCGCGCAACGTCGACCCGTGGGTCGATGAGCGCCGTGTCGACCGTGTAATGGTCGTTGATGTCGGTGAGCCGGCGCGTGAGGTGCGGATCCGACTCGAACGCCGGGTCGCCGGGCCGGACCGTCTCCGTCAGCCTGAGCCGCCGCGCGGCCTGCTTCACGCGCTCCGCGCGCGCGCCGATGGCCTGGAGCGGCCGGGCACCTGCGAGCCCGCCGACGGCCGCGACCGCGGCGATCGCCATCGCGCCGAGCAGGGCGCGGCGCCGATCCGGCGCGGTCGCTGTGTCCGGTCCTGGCTCGGTCGCGCCCTCCGCGAGCAGCGCGAGCACGCCGAAGAAGGTCGCTGACCCGATCCCCGCACCTACCAGCGCCGCGAGCGCAGGGATCTGCGCGGAGGCGAAGAGCGCGGCCGAGACCACCGCGATGATCCATGGCGCGGCGCCGGCGGCGACCACCGTGCGCGTCCGTGCCCGCGGGTCGATCGCGAGCGCGCCTACCAACGCACCGGCGACGAGAAAGCCCGCGAGGATGCCGGCGACCAGCAGCCGCTGCGCCCAGAACTGCAGCAGCTCGATGAGCGGCACGCTGATCCATCCCGGGAGCAGCTCGATGATCGCCTGTCCGAGCGCCGCGGGGGCGAAGGCGAAGCCGAAGAGGCTGCCGATGAATGACACGCACAGCGCGAGGAACTGCGCGACCGCGCCGACGACGAGACCCGTTCGCGTGTGCCGGTCCACGCCTCTCACATATGGCACGATACGGCGCTCGTGCCGGAGTCTCCTGGGCCGCTCTCGCCCGACAGGGCGGGACTCGCGTTCGTCTGGATCGACGTCCTGCCGCGGCACTTCTGGACCCTTCCACCGGCGTGACCGCGGGCGCTGTTCCTGTCCGCATTCGCGACGCGATGCCCGCCGACGCGCAGGCGATCGCGAGCATCCACATCGACGTGTGGCGCACGACCTACCGCGGCCACTTCCCGGACGTGGCGCTGGATGCCCTCGATCTGGAACGCTGGACCAAGAGGAGGGAGCAGCGTCTGCGCGAGATGCCGCCGAAGGAGATCTGCCTCGTGGCGGAGAGCGAGGGTGTCGTCATCGGGTTCGCGACGGCCGGGCCGCGTGAGTTCGATGCCGCAAGCCACGACGCCGAGGTGTACGCGATCTATGTCCGCGACGAGCACCAACGGGCCGGCATCGGCCGCGCGCTCCTCGGAGAGGCCGCACGGCGCCTCGACACGCTCGGCCTGCGCGGCCTGCTCATCTGGGTGCTGCGCGAGAACGCGAAGGGCCGCTCCTTCTACGAGCGCATGGGGGGGCGCGCCGAGCGGGAGCGCCCGTTCGAGATCGCGGGGGCGCGGATCACGGAGACCGGCTACGTCTGGGACGACACCTCGGCCCTGAGGTCGAGATCGGCCGGCGGGTCCGGGGGCAAGACCCAGCGGATGTAGCCGTGTCCCGTCTGCACATGCATCGCGTTCGCCAGGTCCGTCGCCGACTGGAACGCTCGGTCGAACCCGTCCGCGTTGCGGCGCTCGATCGCGCGGAACACCTCAGCGAGCACACCCCGTTCGAACTCCTCGAGCCGCTCGCGGTGCTTCGGTCGCAGGACGGCGAGATCGCGCTGCAGTCCGCGCACGCGCCGCGCGAAGTAAGCTGCGAGCGGCCAGTTGCCGCCGCGCGCAGCGTACGCGCACTTCCACCAGCAGAGCGCGACCGACTGCATCACCTCGCCCGTCCCCGGGAGGAGCTCGGCGATCTGCTCGAGCGAGAGCTCGGCATGCTTCGTGCGCACCAGGCGCGGGCCGGCCTCGTCGGTCACGGGCGGATTATCAGGGGAGCGCATGAGCTGGATCGCGGACTTCCTCCGCAACCTCGGGCGAGGCGAGATGCCACTCGCCCGGCGCGTGCGGCTCATCGCGTCGAACTACGGCCGGCGCTTCACAAGGCGGCAGGTCTGCTGCGGCCATCCGGGCGAGCCGGGCTGCTGACGTCCTGCGCCCGCGGACGGTCGTCCGCCGCACCACCCGCACTCGCGATGATCAGACGTCTCCTGCTCGCGCCACTAACATTGACGGCCTCGTGAAGGAGTTCCTGCAGGGAAGACGCTTCGGCTTCGCGCCGCGCTCGCAGCTGGGCGGCGTCGCGGTCGGGCTCGGTATCGGCGCCACGCTCCTCGACCTCATGTCCTGGTTCCAGTGGGGCGCCCGCTCGACGAATGGGTTGGTGGTCGGTGCCCAGTGGCTCGTGGTCGCGACCGCCATCGTCGCGGCGCTCGCGGCGCTCGCGGCGCTCGCCGAGACCCGCGATCTCGGCGAAGTGGACACCCAGCTCGGCCGCCTCGATCTCGCCGCGGCCGTGCTCGCCACCGTCCTCTACGCGGCATCGGCAGCGCTCCGCACCGGCGAGCTGAACGCGGCCGGCGCGTCGCCGGCGCCGCTCCTCCTCGCGGTCGGCGGGCTCGTCGTGCTGCTCGTGGACATCGTCGTATCGGCGAACCTGTACGCGGCGCGCGAGTGGGAGGAGCTCGAGGAGGAGATCGTGCCCGAGCGGCACCGGCGGAGGCGCGCGGCCGCTCGCTAGGTCTGACGGGCGGCGATGGCTTCGCCGAGGTGGTATAGCCGCGAGCAGACCTCCGCGCTACGGTCCCACCAACACGCGGCGGACCGGCCCGTCGGACAGCATGCCCGGCGTCGGCACCGCGAACCTCCTCTCGTAGAGCCGCTGGTAGAGCCCCGCGAGCGCGATCAGCTCAGCATGCGTGCCGTCCTCGACGATGCGTCCGCGGTCCAGCACGAGGATGCGGTCGGCCCGCTCGACCGTCGTGAGGCGGTGCGCGATGACGACGGTGGTCCGCCCGCGCATGAGGCGGTCGAGCGCCTGCTGCACGAGGAACTCGGACTCGTTGTCGAGCGAAGAGGTCGCCTCGTCGAGCAGGAGGATGCGCCCGTCGCGCAGCAGCGCGCGAGCGATCGCGATGCGCTGACGTTGGCCGACCGAGAGCTTCACACCACGCTCGCCGACAAGCGTGTCAAAGCCCTCGGGTAGCCTCATCACGAACTCCGTCGCGTTCGCGGCCTCCGCGGCCGCGACGATGTCCGCCTCGCTGGCGTCGAGGCGTCCATACGCGATGTTCTCGCGCACGCTCGCACCGAACAGGATCGGCTCCTGCGGCACCACCGCGAGCTGCTCCCGCAGCGAGCGAACCGTGTACGACCGGATGTCCGTGCCGTCGGCGAGCACGCGCCCTTCGACGGCGTCGTAGAAGCGGCCGATCAGGTTGACGAAGGTCGTCTTTCCGGCGCCTGATGGTCCAACGAGCGCGACCACGCTTCCGGGCGCCAGGTCGGCCGAGACGTCGTCGAGCACGATAGGACCGCTCCCATACCGGAAGCGGACCCGATCGAAAGTGATGCGGCCCTCGAGTCGGGGCGCGGCGAAGGCGTCCGGCGCATCGCCGACGTCGGACACGCGATCCAGCACGTCGAAGACGCGGTCCGCCGCGCCGAAGGCCTGTTGCAGCCGGGTCCACTCGCCTGCGAGCCCGCCGACGGGTGCGGCGACGATGCTCATGTACAGGATGAAGGCGAAGAGCTGCCCCACCGAGAGCTCGCCGGCGATGACGAGGTGGCCGCCGTACCAGAGCACGATGACGCTGCTCGAGAACAGCAGGAAGAACATCAGCGGGCCGATGGTCGTGGACCAGCGCGCCATGCGGATCGCGGCGTCGAACTGCTTCTTGACACCCGCGGTGAACCGCGACGACTCGTGCTGCTCCCCCGTGAAGGCCTGCACGGTGCGGATCTCGGCGAGGCTCTCCTGGAGGATGCCCACGGCCTCGGCCTGCGCGTCCATCGCGTCGCGGCTCATCCCGCGGATGCGGCGGCCGTAGAACACACCGATCAGGGCGACGAGGGGCGCGACCGTGAAGGTCAGCAGGGCGAGCCGCCAGTTCATGGTGAACACGACGAACGCGCCGCCGATGAGCGTGAGCACCTGCGAGATGATCGATAGGGCCGACTGGGTCACCGCGAAGTGGAGCTGCGTGACGTCGCTGGTCACGTGCGCGAGGATCTCGCCGGTCTTGCGGTCGTTGAAGTACGACAGTGAGAGGCCCATGAGGTGCCGCGCGACGCGGATACGGAGGTCGGCGATGATCCGCTCGCCGGTCCACGACACGAGGAACCCGCGGAAGCTGTCCACGCCCATTCGCACGAGCAGCACCGCGATGAGGACCATGACGAGGCGGTCAAGCGCAGCACCGTCACCCTCGACGATCACCCCGTCGACGATGCGCTGGATGAACTGCGGCCACGCGAGTGTCAGCACCGTCGACACCGCGAGCAGCAGCCCCGCGAGAAGGAGCCGCGCGGCGTACGGCCGCGCGAAGCCGAGGAGGCGCCGGTACACCGGCCAGGACGGGCGTGCCTTCGGCGCGTCGCGGCGGCCGAACCCCGGACCACCGCCCATCCGGATCATCATCACGTCGCTCATTCTCCGTCGCGGCTCAGAGTGCCGCGCCAACAAGGAAAAACACGACGCGCGCTGCGACCTCCCCCGCGAGCACGCACCCGAGTCCGACGTACAGGAGTCCCGTCGACGACTGCGTGTTCATCCGTGCGGTCCACCAGGCACCGAGCGCGACGCCGGCCGCCATGAGCAAGCCGACTCCGACGCGCAGCGCGACCGCGATCCAGAGCGCCGTCTGGGTGATGCCCGCGAGCTCGCCGCGCGCGACGGAGACGGCGACCAGGACGGACTGAAGCGCGAGCGCACCGATGACCGCGAGGGCGGCGCGCTGGAGCGGCGCCGGAGAAAGCTTTGGCGTCACCAGGTACCAGTGGCCGAGCAGCATCGCCGCGTTCGACCCGCCAAGGGCCAGCGCGCCGAGCGGCAGTGCCGCCAGAGCGAACGGGTCGTACGGCGCTTGCCCCGGACGCGCAGTCGCAGCGACGCCGAGTGTCGCGAGACCGACTAGGACAGCGAGCGCTCCCGCAGCATCGCGCAGCAGGCGCCACGGCGTGAAGCACGCGACCGCGTGCAGTGCGAGCAGACCCACGACGAGCGGCAACGCCTGTCCGAAGGAGGCGAGCGGGCCGGCTTGCAGGCCAGCCCGCTGCGCCAGCTCGCCGCGAGGCAGCACCGGTATCAGCGCTGCCGCGCATCCGATCGCGACGAGGTCGACGCCGGCGGTGAGCTTCCGGAAGCCCCCGGGCGCGTTCTGCGTGCGGTCCAGGAAGAGGATGAACGCTGCCCCGCCGACGGCCAGCTCGCAGAACACGACCGCGAGCACCAGAGGCAGCCCGGCGATGGCCTCCATCAGGCCAGCAGGTCGTGTGCCGTGAGCGCCGCGGTCGCCACCACTGGTCATGCTATGCGTGTGGGCACCGCACGCGATCACGACCGTCGCATCGCCGAGATGTTCGATCGTGTCTCACCGCGCTATGACCTGCTGAACCGCGTCCTCTCGCTCGGAACGGACAGGTCATGGCGGCGCCGGGCTATCGCCTTCGCCCGGCTCGGCCCAGGCGGCAGGGCCGTCGACGTGGGCGCGGGGACGGGAGATCTCACCTTCGCGCTCGAGCGTCGCTCCGCGCCCGGGGCACTGGTCGTCGCCGCGGATCTTTCCAAGGGCATGCTTGACGTCGCCACGCGACGCGGGCGCATCCGCGCGATCATCGCGAACGCCGAGTCACTGCCATTCGCGGACGCGTCGCTCGATCGCGTGATCACAGGGTTCACGGTGCGGAATGTCGGCGATCTGCCACGCGCCCTCCGCGAATTCCGCCGCGTGCTGCGGCCCGGCGGGCGCGCCGTGATCCTCGAGCTGTCGCATCCGCGCGGACGCGTGTTTCCCTTCGTGTACCGCTTCTACTTTGAGCGCGTCGCGCCGCGTATCGCGGTGCTCTTCCGCGGCGACGCCGAGGCGTATCGGTACCTCCCGAAGTCGCTCCGCGTGTTCCCTGGCGCCGAGGCGCTCGCCGGGCTGCTACGTGACGCCGGGTTCGCGGATGTGCGGTTCGAGCGCCTCACGCTCGGGATCGCAGCCATCCATGTCGGCGAGGTCTAGGCGAGGAGCGGCTTCGCCGCGACCGCAGGGCCGTGAGGGAGCCGACGCAGACGACGTCGCGTCGGGACCGGGGATGAGCTAGAGCGCGGCGACCGCTGCCTCGATCGAGCGCGTCACGTCGCGCGGATCGCTGCCGCTCGCGAACCTGAGCGGATCCCCGAACACCACCTCGACATCACCACGCAGCGGCCAGCCGATCCGGTCAGCGAGCGAGAGCTGCCGCACCTTTACGCGCATGGGAACGACCGGGCGGCCTGAGAGCGCCGCCAGGAGTCCGGTCCCGGCCTTGAACGGCTGCATCGGGCCGCCGACCGTGAGCTTTCCTTCGGGATAGATCAGGACCGAGAAGTCGCGCTCGAGCTGCGCGCGCAGCGTCTCGATCGCGCGACGGAGGCCGCCCTCACGGGCGACCGGGAAGGCGCCACCGAGGCTCGCCGCGAGGAGACCGCGCCACCGGTTCGCGAAGATCGTCTCGCGGCCGGCCGCGATCGCGAGCCGCCACCGCCATGACAGGGGGAGCGCCGTCAGGATGATCCCGTTGTCCCAGTGCAGGCA
>JACDAF010000013.1 GCA_013695575.1 Chloroflexota bacterium
ACGAGATCGCGCGCGCGACCCCGTTGATCGGCGATGAGTTCGCCTTCGTGGCGTTCGGGGGCTACCAGCTCGGTCCGAACGCACTGCTGCGCTTCTACGTGCTTCATGTGGTCGCGCTCCCGCTCGCGACGGCCTTCCTGATCGCCATCCACTTCTGGCGGATCCGGAAGGACGGCGGCATCTCGGGGCCTCTGTGAACCGAGCTCCCTTCGCCACCTTCGGTCGCTCCGGTCGCACGGTTCGTTGCGCATCGGTGATGTTGAGCTGGTCCTACGGACGGTCAAAGCCCGTCCTCGGCCTGTGACCATGCAGAAAGGGCCGCAGCCGTTCCCGGGGCAGGAGAAGCGCCTGCGCCTGCTCGCGTTCGTCCGTCAGGACTCGGTCGTCCGCGTCGACAAGCGGGTCGAGGACACCGCCATGGTCTGGCCGCACCTGCTCGTCATCGAGTTCATCGTCGCGATGCTCTGGTTCATCGCCCTCTTCGTCCTCTCGGCGCTGTTCAACGCGCCGCTCCAAGACCACTCGAACCCCGACCGGACGCCGAACCCGTCCAAGGCGCCGTGGTACCTGCTCAACCTGCAGGAGCTCTTGCTCCACATGGACAAGGGCCTCGCCGGCGTCATCGTGCCGACGCTCTGGATCGGCTTCATGATGACCATCCCGTACATCGACCGGAGTCGCGAGGGCGTCGGCATCTGGTTCACCACTCCGACCGGCAAGCGCATCGCGATCTTCTCGGCGATCTACGGCACGGTCCTCACCTTCGGCCTCATCGGTCTCGACTTCGTGCTCAAGAAGATCGGCTATGTCGAGTTCGCGAGCCAGTACCTCCCGGGCGGCAAGGTGCTGTTCCCCGACTACCTCATCCCTATCGGGACGATGGTCGTGCTGACCGCGCTCCTCGTGCTCCTCGCGAAGCGGATCTTCAACGCCACCACGCGCGAGGTGATGATCGCGGTGTGGACGGCCTGGGTCTGCACGTATCTCGTCCTTACCTTCGTCGGCACCTCGATGCGCGGCCCAGGCATGGACCTGTACGCGCCGTGGAACCTGCCGACCACGATCGAGTGATCAGGCCACACGACGACACCTCCATCGAGGCCGGCGGCCTGCTCGGGCGCATCAAGCGCCGGCAGCTGTTCCGCCTCGCGTTCCTCGGCGGGACGCTGCTCGCGCTCGGCGAGATGAGCGCGGTCCTGCTGCCGTTCATGCGCGTGAACAAGATCGTCGGCCTCGGCGCGAAGATCCCCGCCGGAAGGAAGCAGGACATCCTCGACAAGTTCAAGTCGACGGACGACGTTCCCCAGCTCTTCGTCGAGGGGAAGTTCTTCCTGCTCCATGCGCCGGGCGGGATCCTCGCCGCCTACCGGAAGTGCACGCACCTTGGCTGCAGCGTGCCGTACACGCCGGGTGATGTCGCGCCCGACGGCACCCAGGGCCAGTTCCACTGCCCGTGCCATGGCTCGCTCTTCAATAAGCGCACCGCGGTCGTGCAGGGGGGTCCGGCGCCCAAGCCGCTCCAGCTCTTCCACATCAGCGAGAACGAAGCGGGCACCCTCATCGTGGACACGAACCCGCTCAACGTGATCGACCGCCAGTCGAACGAGTTCGACCCGCGCCACATCGAGGTCCGGGACGCCTGATGGACGTCAACATCCTCCTCGCGGCGGCATCGGCGCTCCTGTTCCTCGGGCTCATCGGCCTCTTCGCGTTCCTCATCCGCCACCAGGGCCAGGTCGAGCCGGAGGAGCAGGAGGTCTACGGAGTCGAGCTCCTGCGCCAGCACTACGACGCCGGCGCGACGGTGGAGCAGCCCACCCCGTACTACGTCTCGCCGATCCCGGCCTCGCCCGACCCGCTCGAGATCGCCGGCAACCTCGACAAGAAGATCCTCATCGGTGCCGCGACGATCTTCGGCGTCCTTGGCATGATCGGCGGCTACTTCGTCATCCAGGGAGAAGCCAGCCCGTTCGCGCCGGGCAAGGGTCTGCGCGGTGCGGCGGTCGAGCATCAGCTGCGTCTCGACGTGCGTCGCGGCAAGGAGCAGTACGCGAGCCTGTGCTACGACTGCCACGGGCGCGACGGCAAGGCTGGGACGAACCCCGAGGGCAAGGAGCTTCCCGGGCGTCCGCTCAACGTCGCGGGAAACAAGTACGAGAGCCTGAAGGAGGACCCCGCCGCTCTCGGCACGCGGCGGAAGTTCATCGAGATGCGCATCCACCGGGGCAAGGACAACCCGCCCGGCCAGTACGACATGCCGGCCTGGGGCCGTGCGGAAGGCGGGCAGCTCTCCGACTGGCAGGTGAAGCAGCTCGCCGATCTCATCATGTACGGGACCGACGCGGACTGGGCCGACATCGCGCACATCCGGCAGGAGCACGACCCGGATCATCAGGTCGCCGAGCGCATCCCCGATCGGCCCGCCATCCCGACCGGCAAGGATGTCGCCGAGGTCTACTGCACGGCGTGCCACGCCATTCAGGCCGGCGGCCGCAGCACGCTCCCGCAGGCGCCGAACCTCGCCGAGTGGATCGCGAACGGCTCGAAGCCGCGCGCCGAGAATCCGCCGCTCGAGGCGCTCTCGCAAACGGACCCCGACTGGCTCGTGAAATGGGTATCCAATGCGAAGAAGATCAAGCCGGACACGCTCATGACACCGCAGGCCGCGTCGGAGGGCGGTCCCGTGCCGGACGACCAGATCAAGCTGGTGGTCGAGTGGCTGCGGACCGGAAAGTAGCCACGGGGGCCGTACGGGGTAGGGTGGGAGCGAGATGCTGACCGAGGTCGCCGAATCCCAGGAGTTCTACGTCGTGTTCATCACGGTGTTCCTGCTGCTCGGCACGATGTACCTCCTGCAGAAGTGGTGGACCACCTACCGCTAGCCTTCGGACCCGGTGGTGTGGCGCCCCGGCCAGCGCGGCCGAAGCCGCGCCGCAACACGCTGACGCTCCTCGTTGGCCGCGTCACCACCATCAAGCTCGCCTACTGGGCCGCTGTGACGGCGGTCGAGCTCGCTCTGCCGCTCGCCATCGCGGGTCCGCTCGATGCCAGGACGCCCGCTTCGGTCGCGGCCGCCTCGCTCCTGGGCGCGGGTGCCATCGCGTGGTCGGTCGCGTCAGCGCGCTCCATCGACCGGCGCCTTGGCGGCCTCTACCGCTCGGTGCCCACCATCGCGACGGCGTTCGTCGCGGCATCGGTCGTCGCGTCGCCGGCATCGGTGCCGCTCCTGCTCATCGAGCGCCAGCGCTCCCTCGAGGGCTGCGCGCCAGCCGTCACGTGCCACTACGGTCCGATCCTCTTCTGGGTCGCGGTCCTGGCCATCGGCATGGTGCTCGTCCCGGCGGCATTCGCGCTGTCGATGCGATCGCAGGAAGCCGCCTGAGGTCGGCGTGCGCCGTGCCGGGGTCGGTGCCTCGCGGCGCGTTGCTCGTCGCCGGCCAGGGCACGTCCGGTGTCGCCGGGCGTGCTGTGGGACAGGCGACGCTTGTTCGTTAGGCCTGCGGCTTCGTCACTGCCCGCGTGGTCGCCGGCTTCTTCGGGACGTAGATCGCGGACGCGACCGACTCACGCCAGCCCGGCACCGTCTCGACGCTCGTGATGCGGTACGAGCGGTGGTTCACGTCGATGAGGCCGCCGATCTCCGCGCCGTAGGCGACGGCGCTCTGGCCGTCGAAGGGACCGCCGTGCAGCTTCACGGTCAGGCTGCCCGACGGCTTGCTCATTTCCCCCGACCGTACGCCGCGCTCTTGCGGGCCTTTTGGGCCCGCAAGGCGGCGATCCGGTTCTTCTCGGCCTTGTCGCGCTTGGGGCCCTGCTGCTTTGGCACCCTAATAGCGCCGCGGGCCGGACGACTGGCGCTGCTGGAAGCAGTCGCTGCAGTACACGGGCTTGTCGCCGCGCGGCTGGAACGGGACTCGAGCTTCCTTGCCGCAGCTCGAGCAGGTCGCCGTGAACATCTCGCGGTCGCCGCGTCCGGCACCGCCGCGTCCGCCGTCCCCGGCACGGTGCGCCGCGCGGCAGGTGGGACAACGGCTCGGCGGGTTCTGCAGCCCGCGCGACTGGTAGAACTCCTGCTCGCCCGAAGTCCAGACGAACTCCTGGGAGCAGTCGCGGCAGGTCAGGCTCTTGTCTGCAAGTGTCACGTGGTGGCCCTCCTCGCTATTGGCCGACGGTCTCCGAGAGATCGGGTACAGCGGCGCGAGGGTGACCTCGGCGTCCCTAGGGACCTGACTCTGCTTCGATGGCGGCACTCCCCTTGGGAGTGCGCTCAGTGTAGGCGCCCTACAGGATGTCGGTCAGCCAGTGCCAGCGCTTGCGCGTCGCCGCCGGCTCGACCCATGGCGTCGCGATCGCGGCGACATCGGCCTCGAGCAGGCCGGTGAACGCGTCGATGCCCGCTCTCGTGACTGGCCCGTCCGGCGGCCGGCGGGGTGGACCGATCGTGAGGGTGATCTCGCGCCCGAGGTACAGCTCCGCGGTGCCGCGCAGCCACGCCGGCACGACCGGCACCTGCGCGCGATAGGCGAGCCACCCCGTGCCCCGCTCGAACGGCCCGAGGTCGGCCTCCCGCCGGGAGACGCGGCCTTCGGGAAAGAGCGCGAGCACACCGCGGTCCGCAAGGACGCGGAGCGAGGCACGGATGGCCGAGCGGTCCGACGGCCTCGCGCGGTCCACCAGCACGAGCCCACCGAGCAGCCGGATCGTGGCGCGCTTCCACCAATGCGAGCGCACCGCGTCACGGTCGGCCATGAAGTGGACGCGCGGCTCCGCGGGCAGCAGCGCGATGAGCACGAACGCATCGGCCCAGCCCTGATGGTTCGCGATGAGCAGGTACGGGCCCGGCGGCGGGGAGACACCCCCGAGACGCAGGCGGAACAGCCGGCCGAGCACCGCGCGAAGGATGGCGCGAGCGGCCCTAGCCGCGGGTCCCGCGCGACCGGAACTCACCGCCGGTCGCGCTCGCGCATGAGCCGCACCAGCAGCTCCGAGAAGCGCAGGGCGGCGGGCGAGAGCATCCAATCGCGGCGATGCGCGAGGCCGATTGTCCGCTCGAGCATCGGCTCCGAGAGCGTCACGGCGACGAGCGGCCCTCCGTGCTCCACGACACTGCCGGGCACCACCGCGACACCGAGTCCCGCCGCCACCATGCGGAGGACCCCGTCCATCTCCCCGCCCTCGAGCGCGAAGGACGGCTCGAAGCCGGCATGCTGGCAGGCCGCGACGGTGACCGCGCGCAGGTCGTAGCCCTCGCGGAACATCACGAGCGGTACGCCGCGCAGCTCCGCGACCGCGACCCGGCGCCGCCTCGCGAACGCGTGGCCGCGCGCGACGGCCAGCACCAGGTCCTCGCGCAGCAGCGGCACCGTGGCGAACGCTTCCTCGTTCACAGGCAGGATCACGAGCGCGACCTCGACCTCCCCTTGCGCGAGCCGCCGGAGGAGGTCACGGGAGCCCGCCTCGTGGACCAGCAGGTCGATCCCCGGATGCTCGGCGTGGAAGCGCGCGAGGACGTCCGGCAGCAGCACGGTCGTGATGCTCGGTGTCGCGCCGACTGCGAGCCGGCCACGCGCGAGGCCGGCGAGCTCGCGCACCTGTGCCCGGGCGCCCGCGACGTCGTCGAGCACGCGCTTCGCCCACGGGAGCAGCGCTTCACCGGCCTGCGTCAGCGCGACCCGGCCGCTGACCCGGTGGAACAGCGGCGCGCCGAGCTCCTGCTCGAGCTTCCGGATCTGCTTGCTCACCGACGGCTGGGCGACCGAAAGCTCGGCCGCCGCGCGCGTGAAGTGGCGCTGCTCCGCCACGGCGACGAAGTACCGGAGCTGGTGGAACTCCACCTTCATAGCCTACGGCTATCGGCCGGAGAGCACCCATGTCTTGGCCGCCTGAATGGCCGCTGACTACGGTACACGCATGGCGACGACGGCCGGGGTGACTCGCGGAACCGTGACGACGCAGGTCGAGCGTCCGGATCGCTGGTGGCTCGAACCGGTGGCCATCGTGAGCGTGCTCGGGCTCTTCGTCCTGTATTCCGCCTGGGCCGGCCTCGTGAACGCGCACTACTACTCCGAGCCGTACCTCTCGCCTTTCTACTCCCCGTGCATCACGTCGAGCTGCCCGCATGTGACGTTCGGTGTGCCCTTCGTTGGCGACTGGTGGGGCTTTTCGCCCGCGGTGTTCATCGTGGGATTCCCGCTGGTCTTCCGTCTTACCTGCTACTACTACCGTCGCTCGTACTACCGAGCGTTCTTCTGGGCGCCGCCCGCGTGCACGGTCCCCGACGCGCGCGCGAAGTACGCCGGCGAAACGAGGTTTCCCTTCATCCTCCAGAACCTTCACCGCTACACCTGGTACCTGGCGGTGCCGATCTGGGCGATCCTCACGTACGACGCGGTCCTCGCGTTCATCTTCCCGACGCCGGACCACACCGGCTTCCGCCTCGGCGTCGGTCTCGGCAGCCTGATCATGCTGGCGAACGTCGCCTTCATCGGCCTCTACACCTTCTCGTGCCACTCGTGCCGCTACCTCTGCGGCGGCTACCTGGACCGCTTCCGGGGAGCGCCGATCCGCTATCGCCTGTGGAACACCGTGAACCGTCTGAACACGCGCCACGGCCTCTTCGCGTGGCTGTCACTCTTCTCCGTCGGCCTCACCGATCTGTACATCCGCATCGTCTCGATGGGGTGGCTGGTCGATCCCCGGATCGTGTTCTAGGTGTTCGCGATGACGTTGGGGCTCCCACACCCGCATCCCGCCGGCCCGCGCACGGATCGCCGACGATGACGGAGACCATCGACCGGCACGAGTACGACGTCGTGGTCATCGGCGCGGGCGGTGCGGGGATCAGGGCCGCCATCGAGGCGTCGGCGCAGGGCGCGCGCACGGCGCTCGTGTGCAAGTCGCTGTTCGGCAAGGCGCATACGGTGATGGCCGAGGGCGGGATCGCCGCGGCGCTGCGGAACGTCTGGAAGGAGGACTCCTGGGAGGTCCACTTCCGCGACACGATGCGCGGCGGCAAGCTCCTGAACAACTGGCGCATGGCGCAGCTGCACGCACAGGAGGCACCCGACCGCGTGCTCGAGCTCGAGGAGTGGGGGGCGCTGTTCGACCGCACGGAGGACGGCCTGATCTTGCAGCGCGACTTCGGCGGGCACCGCTACGCGCGGCTGGCCCACGTGGGGGACCGCACGGGACTGGAGATGATCCGGACGCTTCAGAACCACGCCGTGCACAAGGGCATCGACGTGCACATGGAGTGCACGATCCGGCGCCTGCTCACCGACGGCGACGCTGTGACCGGGTGCACGGGGTACTGGCGCGGGACCGGCCAGCTCGTGGCGTTCGGTGCCAAGGCGATCGTGCTCGCGACCGGTGGCTTCGGCAAGGCGTGGAAGATCACGTCGAACTCTTGGGAGTACACAGGCGACGGGATCGCAATGGCGCTCGACGCCGGCGCGGACCTCATCGACATGGAGATGACGCAGTTCCACCCGACCGGCATGGTCTGGCCGCCGAGCGTGCGGGGCATCCTCGTGACGGAGGGGGTGCGCGGCGATGGCGGCACCCTCGTGAACAGCCTTGGCCGCCGCTTCATGTTCGACTACATCCCGGACTTCTTCCGCAAGGACACCGCTCTGACCGAGGACGAGGCCGACCGCTGGTACACCGACAAGGCCAACAACCGCCGCACGCCGGACCTGCTGCCGCGCGACGAGGTCGCGCGCGCGATCAACGCCGAGGTGAAGGCGGGAAGGGGGAGCCCGCATGGCGGCGTGTTCCTCGACATCGCGTCGCGCCGCGATGCTGACTACATCCGGAGGCGGCTTCCGTCCATGTACCATCAGTTCAAGGAGCTCGCCGATGTCGACATCACCGCGTCGGCGATGGAAGTGGGGCCAACGCTCCACTACCTCATGGGCGGCGTGCGGGTCGAGGCGGATACGGCCGCAACGACCGTTCCGGGCCTGTTCGCGGCCGGCGAGGTCGCCGCCGGGATGCACGGCGCGAACCGGCTCGGGGGAAACTCCCTCTCGGACCTCCTCGTATTCGGGCGGCGCGCGGGTCTCGGGGCCGCCGCGCACGCGGCGTCGCAGCGTTCGTGGCGTCGGCCCGACGAGGCGCAGGTCGCGCTGTCGACCCGCGAGATCCTCGCCCCCTTCGAGCGTCCCGAAGTCGGGGAGGATCCGTACCAGCTGCACGGCCTCCTCCAAAGGACGATGCAGGCGAACGCAGGGATCATTCGAACGGAGGATGAGCTCACGCGCGTGCTTGCCGACATCGGGAAGCTACGGGCTCGAGCGCTCAAGGTGCGCGTGAGCGGCGGTCGCACCTACAACCCCGCATGGCATCTGGCGCTCGATCTCCTCTCGATGCTCACATGCGCGGAGGCGACGGCCCTCGCCGCTCTGCGGCGGACCGAGAGCCGCGGCGGCCACACACGCTCGGACTTCCCAGCGACGGACCTGGCATGGGGCAGCAAGAACGTCGTCACGCGGCGTCGCGACGGCGTGCTGGTCCTGACGGACGAGCCGATCCCGGCGCCACCCGACGACCTGCACCGGCTGCTCGGCGACGACGCACCTGAACAGGCAAGGGTCGAGCCGGAGCTCGTCATCGAGGCGGCCCGGTCGTGACGGAGGCCACGCTGCGTGTCTGGCGCGGCGATCGCGATGGTGGGGCCTTCGAGGACTACACCGTGCCGACGGATGAGGGCATGGTGGTGCTCGATGTCATCCACAAGGTCCAGGAGCTCCGTGCGCCCGACCTCGCGGTCCGCTGGAACTGCAAGGCTGGCAAGTGCGGCTCGTGCAGCGCCGAGATCAACGGCGCGCCGCGGCTCATGTGCATGACTCGGATGAACACGTTCGACCCCGGCGAGCCGATCACGGTATCGCCGATCAAGGCCTTTCCGGTCATCAAGGATCTCGTCAGCGACGTCTCCTTCAACTACGAGAAGGCGAAGACCATCCCGGCCTTCGCCGCCCGACCGAAAGAGGCTGACGGCACCCGGCGCATGTACCAGGAGGAGGTCGAGCGCGTCCAGGAGTTCCACAAGTGCATCGAGTGTTTTCTCTGCCAGGACGTCTGCCATGTGATCCGCGACCATGACGAGAACAAGATGGCGTTCTCAGGTCCCCGGTACTTCGTCCGGCTCGCCGCGCTCGAGATGCACCCGCTCGACGCGAACGACAGGATGGAGCTCATCCGCGCGAAGCAGGGGCTGGGCTTCTGCAACATCACGAAGTGCTGCACCGAGGTCTGTCCGGAGCACATCAAGATCACCGACAACGCGATCATCCCGCTGAAGGAGCGCGTCGTGACCGAGTTCTACGACCCGCTCGCGTGGGCCAAGCGCCGCGTGTTCGGTCGGTCGGGCCGCGGGCTTCCCCCCGCCGCTGCACCCGGCCCGAGCTCTCCCCACTCGAGGGAACCGGAGCCCCCGTCCGCCTGAGCCCGAGGCGTGCCTTCGTCGTCGTCGCCGGGTCGGTGCTGGCCACAGCGATGGTGCTGCTCGTGGTCCGGCCGGCGGTCGAGCGCGGCGGCGCCGGCGAGGTCGTCCTGATCCTCGCCTTCGTCGGCGCGGTGCTCGTCGTCGAGCGCTGGCTTCGCACGCGGTAACGCCGGACCTCGGCGGCACACCTTCGCGCCGATCGTCCCGCTGGTAGCGGTCACGCGCGCCCTGTAGGCTCCGGCAGCGCGGAGGCGGCAGGTGCAACGATTCTCGCGACGAACTTCCCTGCTCGTGGCGGCCACGTCGGTCGCCGCTTTCCCGATACTTGTCCTCGGGAGCTGGTCGCTCCTTAGCGACGGCGTCGGCGGTCTGGCTATTGCCGCCGGGTTGACGGTCGCGATCGTTGCCCTCGGCGCCCGGCCGATCCGGCTCGGACCATTGAGCGAGGTGAGCCTCGCGACCGTCCCGACGCTCGGCGGCGCGTTCGTCCTTCCACTCCTCGCCATCGCACCGATCGCCAGTGTCGCGCAGGTCGCCGCGGATCTCATCGCGCGGCGCTCCGCCAGAGAGCTCGCCCGCAATTCCCTCGCGACCGCGGTCTCCGCGGGGGCGGCCTCGCTGGCGTTCCACCTTGCGAACAGCGTGGCCGGCGCGGCCGACGCGACCGTTGCCGGGATCGTGACGGGCGCTGTCGCTGCCTGCGCCTACCTGCTCGTGCACCTCGCGCAGTCGGCAGCGCTCCTGGAGAGCCTGCGGCCGGTGCAGCGCGGCGGCCCCCAGATCGCGGTGTGGACGTGGCGGATCACGCGGACGCAGCTCGTCTGGGCAGCCGGGTCGGCTGTGGTGGTCGAAGTCGCGCGGCTCGAGCCGGTGGTCCTTCTGCCGGCGATCCCGTTGCTGCTGCTCGGCTACCAGAACATCCGCCAGCGCTTCGCCGCCGAGCGCCGGGTCCGCGTCCTCACGACGCTCGTCGACGTGAGCCAGGCGCTGGGCTCGTCTCTCGACCTGACAACGATCTTCCGCGCGGTGTACGCGAAGGTGGGTGATGCGCTCGAGGCGGATGCATTCTTCGTCGTGCTCGGCACGCCCAGCTCCGAGAGCCTGTCGTACCGCTACCTCGTCGACGAGGGTCGAGAGCTCGACCGGCAGGAGGTGCCGCGCCGGGGGACGCTCGCGGGGAGATGCATCACGGAGTCCCGCCCGTTGCTCATGACCGACGCCATCCGCGACTTCAAGGAGCTCGGCATCGAGCGGACCGGCTGGGGCACGGTGACCGAGCGGTCGATCATGGTCGCGCCGCTGCGCATCCGCGGGGATGTCATCGGTGCGATCTCGGTGCAGAGCGTGAACGCAGGCGCGTATGACGAGGGCGACCTCGAGCTGCTCGGCGCGATCGCGAACGAGGCGGCCATCGCCATCGAGCGGTCGGAGCTCTACGAGCAGACCGCCGACCTCTCGCGGCGCCTGTTCGAGCTGCACCGCGTCGGTCGCGAGATCAGCTCGGAGCGCGACATGCATGCCGTGGCCGAGCGGCTGAGCCGTGTGACGCGCGAGATGCTGCGTTCGTCGGCGGTCGCGATCTACATGGACGACGGGACCGATGACCTCCAGCTCGCGACGCGCACCGGAGCGTCGAAGATCGAGGTGGCACGCGTTCCGAAGTCGATGCCCCTGACGAAGCAGGCGATCGAGACCGGTGTCGTCGAGGTCCCGGACTCGGTCGCCACGGCCGCGGAGTCGCGCCGCATGCTCGACGCCGCGGGACATCGCGCGATGCTCGTCTACCCGCTGCGTGCGGCGAGCGAGCTCGTGGGGATCGTGTACGTGAGCTGGGACGAGCCGCACGTCGTCACGACGGGCGAACGCGAGCTCCTCGACATCCTCATGAACATGGGCGCGACCGCCCTGCGAAGCCTCCGACTGTATGCAGAGCTCGACGACGCGTACCTCGCGACCGTGCAGACGCTGATGACGACGACCCTCGCGCGCGACGGGTACCGGGAGGACCACCAGCAGCGGGCCGCGGCCGACGCCAGGGCGCTGGGCGAGCGTCTCGGCCTGTCGGAGGACGCCTTGCGCGACCTGCGCTACGCCTCGCTCTTCCACTCGCTCGGCAAGATCGGTGTGCCACCGTCGGTCCTCGCAAAGCAGGGCCCGCTCTCGACTGAGGAGCACCGGATCGTCCGCGAGCATCCGATCCTCGGCGCACGGATCATGGAGTCCATCCGCTTCCTGCGGAACGTCGTGCCGATCGTCCGGCACGCGAACGAGCGCTGGGACGGCAGCGGCTATCCAGCCGGCCTCGCGTTCGAGGCGATCCCGTACGAGGCACGATTGCTGCAGATCGTCCTCAGCTACCACACGATGGTGGTCGACCGGCCGTACCGCCGGGCGCTTGAGCCGAGGATCGCCCTCCAGGAGCTGCGGCTGCTCGCTGGAAGCCGGTACGACCCCGCGCTCGTCGGTGAATTCGTCGCGATGATCGAGGAGCGTGGCGGTGCGGAAGCCGCCCAGCGCGAGATCCAGGACGGGACGCGCGAGCTCGCGATCCTCTCCGAGATCACGCCGCAGTTCAACACCCTCCTCGACCTGAAGCAGCTGCTCGATCGCGTGCTGAAGACGCTCGAGCGCCACTGGCCGGAAAGCAGGCTGCACATCCTGCTGCGCGACGAGCACACCGAGGATCTCGTCGTGCGAGCGGTCGGTGGGACGGAAGGCGGCGCGCCGCCCGGGGTCCGCCTCGCGCGAGGTCAGGGCCTCTCCAATTGGGTGCT
Source organism: Chloroflexota bacterium (assembly GCA_013695575.1). Lineage (GTDB taxonomy): Bacteria > Chloroflexota > Limnocylindria > P2-11E > P2-11E > JACDAF01. The sequence continues at coordinate 12,223 of JACDAF010000013.1, forward strand.
GGCGAACCGCGAGGCCATCTGTGTGGACGACACGCACACCGATCCGCGCGCCCGACCCCCCGACGGCGACACCCACGCGGCGATGCTGGTGCCGCTCATCAACGAGGGTCGAGCGATCGGCGTGCTCTCCGTCACGAGTGCGCGCGTCGGGGTGTTCTCGCCGCGCGACCTGACCCTGCTCCAGGCCGTGGGGGCCCAGATCGCGGCGGCCATCGAGGTCGCGGCCCTCCACGAGCGCCTCCGGTGGGCCGCGAACAGCGATGCGCTGACGGGTCTCCACAACTACCGCTACTTCTACGACCGGCTCGAGGAGGAGATCGCGCGCGCCGAGCGCCGGTCGATGCTGCTCGCGGTCGCCTATTTCGACATCGATGGCCTGAAGCGGATCAACGACAGCCACGGTCATATCGCCGGGGATGCCGTCCTGCGCACCCTCGGACGCGCGATCCACGCGAGCGTCCGCACCGAGGACGTCCCCGCCCGCTACGGCGGCGACGAGTTCGCGATCGTGATACCGGAGACGGGCCGCGACGAGGCCGAGAAGGTCGTCCAGCGGCTCATGGAGCTGCTCGATGGGACCCGCATCGACCTTGGCGACGGCCGCACGATCGAGATGCCGGAGCGGTCGTGGGGTGTCGCGGCCTACCCTCGTGACGGCACGACTGCGCGGCAGCTCGTCGACAGCGCCGACCGACGCGCGTACTCGCGCAAGCGGGCGAAGGCATAGCGCTGGCTCCGCCCACGCTGACGGAGCTCCGGGCGCGCCGCGCACAGGAGTGCCGCCTCACCAGGGAGCGCGCTCTCGCGAACCTCGAGGACGCGGAGGCCTTCCTGCGCGACCGGCGCATCCTCACCCAGACCCAGGACAGCTCACTTCCGAGCCTGGTCGCGGCGACCCACGAGGCCGGGCACGCGCCGGGGAAGGCGGAGCTCGGGTCGTCGCCGAGGACCAAGGCGTCGTGGGGGCCCATCCTTGCCTCGCTTCCGGACGTTCAGCCGCTCAAGATCCACAAGGGCAAGCTGGTGCTGCTCTCGCCCGACGCTGCCGCCCTGGTGGATCCGCTGTGCCGCGATGCGCTCGAGCGAGCGGAGGACGGTGAGCTCGGCGCAGACGCCGCGGCGATCGTTCGTCACCTGGGGGCGGCGGGTCCGAGCGGCGCTGATCAGGTGCGGTCGGAGCTCGCGCTCGAGGCGAAAGCGTTCCGCGCCGCGCGCGAGAAGCTCGAGCGGGAGGGAGCGGTCGTCTCCCGCCCGCAGCTGACACCCGGCGGGGTGGATGGCCATCGTTCGGCGAGCACGATCGCGCGCTGGGATCGATCGCACTCGCAACGCCGCAAGGCCCCGGTGGCCGTCGCGCTCGACGAGCTGGTCCTCCTCGGCATTCGCGCCGCGGTCGTGGTGCAGGAGGACGAGCCCGGTACCTGGTTCACCTGGGCGATCCCCCAGGACACGATCCGCAGGCTGCTGGAGACGCGGAAGCTTGTGCGACCCGCTGCCGGCTGGGTCGCCGCCTCCTAGCCTGCGAGCAGGTCCTTCACGATGTCGCGCTCGCGCTCGAGCTCGGCGATCGTGGCCGCGATCCTTGCCTCTGCGAAAGCGTTCAAGGTGATCCCCTGCACGATCTCGAATGCTCCGCCACCCGCCCGACCAAGTGCGCGACACGGGAACGACGACACGATGCCGGCGGGGACGCCGTAGCTGCCATCCGAGACGACCGCGAGGCTCGTCCAGTCGTCGCGAGGCGTCCCTTCGACGAGCCCGCGGACGTGGTCGACGATCGCCTGCGCCGCGGAGAACGCGCTGGACGCGCCACGGGCCGCGATGACGGCCGCGCCACGCTGCTGCACCGCGGGGATGAACTCCGTCTCGAGCCAGGCGCTGTCGATCGCGTCCGCCGCCTTGCGACCGCTGATCTCGGCGTTCGTGAAGTCCGGATACAGGGTCGCGCTGTGGTTTCCCCAGATCGCGAGCTTCTTCACCTCGCGGACGCGCGTCCCGGCCTTTTCCGCGAGGAGCGAACGGGCTCGGTTGTGGTCCAGTCGCGTGAGTGCGGTCCACCGGTCGTCGGGCACGCCCGCTCCGGCGGCGTGCCGCGCGATGAGGCAGTTCGTGTTGCAGGGGTTCCCGACCACGACGACTCGCACCTCCTTCGAGGCATGCCGGGCGATGGCCTGGCCCTCCTCGACGAAGATCGGCCCGTTCTTCCGGATGAGATCGCCCCGCTCCATGCCTGGGCCGCGCGGCACGCTCCCGACCAGGAGCACCCAGTCGGCGCTCGCGTGCGACTCGGCGCGATCGGCGCTCGCCCTGACCTGGGATAGCAACGGGTAGGCGCCGTCCTGGAGCTCCATCACGACGCCTGCGGCCTTGCTGATCATTGGCGGGATGTCGAAGAGGCGCAGGTCCACCTGGGTGTCCCCGCCGAACATCTCGCCCGCCGCGATCCGCGGCAGCAGCGCGTACGCCACCTGACCCGTCGCGCCGGTCACAACGACCCGGACGGGCCTCGTTCCTCGGTCGGGCAAAGCCCGCCCATCGGTCATCCTCTTCGCTCCGCCGGCTCCGCCTGCTCCACTCCGAGGGAGCTACCCAATGGAATCGTCCTTGCCGCCGTACACCGCTTCCGCTTCGATCTCGACGAGGATGCGCGGGTCGATGAAGTCGCACTTCACGATCGTCGTGGCGGGGCGGATGTCGCGAAAGATCTCCCCGTGCAGCACGGCGACGCCCTCGATATTGCCGACCTCGCTCACGTACACGCGCGTCATGATCACGTCGTTGAACGAGGACCCGTACGCCTCGAGCGCCTCACGGATGATCTCGAGCGCGCGGCGGGTCTGCTCGGTGATGCCGCCCGAGACGGGGACGCCGTTCTCGTCGAGACCGGCGGTGCCCGCGACGCGGATCACCTTGCCGTGCCGCACCGCGCGGGAGTAGCCGAACTGGAACTCGAAGCGCGTCTTGGTGCTGTGGAGGAACCGAAGCGGGTTGTTGGGGTCGCGCTCCGGCATCCGCCTAGGCCTTCATCCGGCGGATGACGGCATCCGCGAACTCCCCGGTGCCTACGGCGCTCGGATCGTCACGATCCGCCTTCAGGTCGTACGTCACGTCCTTGCCTTCCCTCACAGTGTCGGCGATCGCGCGCTCGAGCCGGTCGCCCGCCTCGCGCTCCCCGATGTGGCGCAGCATGAGGACCCCCGCCAGCATGAGCGCCATCGGGTTGACCTTGTTCTGCCCAGCGTACTTCGGCGCCGAGCCGTGGATCGCCTCGAACACCGCGACGCCGTTCTCGCCGATGTTTGCGCCCGGCGCAACTCCGAGGCCCCCGGCGAGACCCGCCACCAGGTCGCTCACGATGTCCCCGTACAGATTCGGGAGGACGAGGACATCGTAGAGCTCCGGCTTCTGCACGAGCTGCATGCACATGTTGTCGACGATGCGGTCCTCGAACTCGATCCCGGGGTACTCGGTCGCGACGTCGCGCGCGACGCGGAGGAACAGCCCGTCGGCGAACTTCATGATGTTCGCCTTGTGGACCGCCGTGACCTTCCTGCGCCCGTTCGCGCGCGCGTACTCGAAGGCGAACCTGACGATCCGCCGTGAGCCGAACTCGCTGATGTACTTGATCGCGATCGCGGC
>JACDAF010000020.1 GCA_013695575.1 Chloroflexota bacterium
TCGGCGTGAAGGGACTGATCGCGGCATCGAGCTGCTGCGAGAATGATCAGCACGGGGTGTGGCGCAGCCCGGTAGCGCGCCGCCTTTGGGAGGCGGAAGCCGCGGGTTCGAATCCCGCCACCCCGACCCCTGGCGTCCTCGTGGGCCCGATCGCCTAACGCGCAGACGAGCTCCATCTGCCGAGCGAACGACCAAACTGGTGGCCGCCATGCTGATCCACTCCGTCGGCCACGGCGCCCGCACGCTTGACGAGTTCCTTGCGCTGCTCCGTGCCGGCGCGATCGAGGTCCTCGTCGACATCCGGACGGCGCCGTACTCGCGGAAGCATCCGCACTTCACCGGCGCAGCCCTCGCCGATGCCGTGCGCTTGGGCAGCGTCGCGTACCTGCACTTGAAAGGCCTCGGTGGCTGGCGTACAGCGCCGCCCAGCTCGCCGCACGCCGCGCTGAAGGAGCCCGGGTTCCGCGGCTACGCCGACCACCTCGCGTCGTCTGACTTCGCGCGGGACTACGCGATGCTCCGTTCGCTCGCCGAGGGTCACAGCGCCGCGTTCATGTGAGGTGTCGAAAGGAACGCTCGCCGCCGGGCGCGAGCTCCTGCTAGCGCGGCTCGCCTGAAAGTCGCGCGCGGAGCTTCGCTCCGGCGAGCCCGCGGTGCGAGACCCGGTCCTTCTCCTCGTTCGGGAGCTCGGCCATGGTTCGCCCATCGCCGGCGATGACGAAGACCGGGTCGTAGCCGAACCCGGCCGCGCCGGATGTGCCCTCGGCGATCTCGCCGCGTACCTCGCCGGTGAAGGTCTCCACCGTGCCGCCGGGCAGCGCGAGCGCCGCGACGCAGGCGAACGTCGCGCCGCGATCCCGGGCGCCGTCCAGCAGCCCCAGCAGCATCCGGTTCCGCTGCTCCGCGGTCACATCCTCACCGAAGTAGCGGCGGCTCCGCACGCCCGGTGCGCCGCCCAGGGCATCGACCTCGAGCCCGGAGTCGTCGGCGATCGTGGCGATCCCCGTCGCGTCGAGGTACGCGCGCGCCTTGCCGATGGCGTTCTCCGCGTACGTCGGCGCATCCTCCGGGGGCTCGCGGGGCGGGTCCTCGAGCTGGTCCAGGCCGATGAGGTCGAGGTCGAGTCCCGCGAGGATCCGCCGGTACTCCGCCGCCTTCCCGGCGTTCGCCGTGCCGATGAGGAGACGCAGGGTCACCGGATCGCGCTGAGCGCCTGCCGCTGCTTCTCGAAGAGCTGCTCGATGCCGGTCATCGAGAGCTCGAGGATCCGATCGAAGTCGGCCACGGTGAACGGTCGCGCCTCGGCGGTGCCCTGCACCTCCACCAGCTGGCCCTCCGACGTGGCGACCACGTTCACGTCAGCGTCGGCGATCGAATCTTCCGCGTACTCGAGATCGAGCAGCAGCTGCCCCTTCACGAATCCGGCTGAGATCGCCGCGACCTGGCGCCGCAGTGGCGTCGGGGTGAGCCGGCGCAGCGCGTGGGCGAGCGCGACGTATCCGCCGGTGATCGCGGCGGTCCGCGTGCCACCGTCAGCCTGGAGGACCTCGCAGTCGATCTGCACGCTGCGCGGACCGAGCTTCTTCAGGTCGACCGCCGTACGCAGCGCGCGGCCGACCAGGCGCTGGATCTCGAACGTGCGGCCCCCGGGACGCCCCGCGATGCTCTCGCGCTGGCTGCGCTCGGGCGTGGAGCGCGGCAGCATCGCGTACTCCGCCGTCACCCAGCCCTGGTCGCGGTCCTGTATCCAGCGGGGCAGCTTCTCCTCCACGGTCGCGAGGCACAACACCACGGTGTCGCCGAAGGAGATCCGCGCGGACCCTTCGGCGAACTTCGACACGCCGATCTCGATCGTGACGGGCCGCAGCGCCGTCGCAGAGCGGCCTCCCGGGCGCTCCACGTGTTCGCTCACGCGGTCGCGTCCCACATCACGTTCAGCTCGTCGCGAGAGTACGAGCCGAGGTCGCGGCCCTCGCTGCGCGCCCGATCCTCGAGCAGCCGGACGCGCGCGCCGAAGCGGGCGTTCGCCTGACGCAGCGCGCCCTCCGCGTCGAGATCCTGCTCACGCGCGAGCGCGGCGAGGTCGAACAGCAGAGCGCCGAGAGACTCGGCGTCGTCGACGTCCAGCGGGAGATCCACGCGAGCCGGCACGATACCTACGCGCGCCGCGCGCTCGAGCGCGCGCTCTGCGGCGTAGAGCGACGGGAGGTCCTTCGGCAGGCCGTCGAGGATCGACGCCTCGGGCTTTCCCGCGGTGGCGCGCTCCTCGCGCTTGATGCGCTCCCACTGCCCGAGGAGGTCGCCGGCGATCTCCGCGCCTGCGAACACATGTGGATGGCGCCGGACGAGCTTCTCGCTCGCGACTCGCGCCACGTCGCCGAGGTGGAAGGCGCCCTCCTCATGCGCGAGCTGCGCGTGGAGCACGACGTGAAAGAGCAGGTCGCCGAGCTCCTCGCGCAGGTGCGAAAGGTCCCCGCTGTCGAGCGCCGCGATCACCTCGTACGTCTCTTCGAGCAGCAGCGGCCGCAGTGAAGCGTGCGTCTGCTCCCGGTCCCATGGGCAGCCGTCGGTGCCGCGAAGCCGTTCGGCGATCTCCGCCAGCAGCTCGACCGAGCCTCCGACGTCCGCCGGCCACGCGGCCCGGACCCGCCCGAGGAGACGGTCGTCAGTCGAACTCAAAACCGGGCACGAGCCGCTTCGCGTCGTGCGTGCGCTTCTCCCGCTCGAGCCAGTTGGTGTACGCCGTGCCCTTGATCGTCGTCTTCTGCTCCTCGCTGATCTCGCGCGCGGGGTCCTTCTCGATGACGCGGTAGAAGACGGTCATGCGTGTCGTCGAGAACTGGCGGCTGTTCGTGCCGGGCGCAAGCGCGAAAAGCTCGTCCTCCGCGCGGACGTCCGTGAGCATCCCGCGCGCGAACCAGCCGGCGTCGCCGCCCTTTTCCGCGTTCGGATCGGACGAGTGCTTCTTCGCGAGCTCACCGAAGTCGTCACCCTTCTCGAGCCCGGAGGTCACCTCCGAGATCTTGCGAAGGCCCTCCGTGAACGAAGCCGGGTCGCGGCCGCTGGGCGGAGGCGTGTCGATCGTGATCTTCGCGAGGTGGATCTGCTCGGTCGGCGACTTCTGCGCCGCCTCCTCAGCGCGCTTCGCGAACTCGTCGCGAAGGAGGTCGTAGCTCACGTGCTGCCTGATGTCGTCGAGCGAGAACCCGCTGCTCACATAGCGCTGCACCACCTCACTGGTCTCCGGTCCCTTGCGCTCCTGGACCTGGATCACGTGGTAGCCGAACTGCGACTTCACCGGCTCGGATACCTCGCCGATCGCGAGCTTTGTCGCGGCGTCCTCGAACTCCTTGACGAACTGGCCCCTGCCCACGAATCCGAGCTCGCCGCCGCTCTCCGCCGAGCCCGGGTCGGCCGAGCTCTCTTTCGCGACCTTGTTCCAGAGCTCCTGGTCCATCGGACCCGCGCGCAGCTGCTTCGTGACCTCCTGCGCCTTTGCGAGCGCGGCCTTGTCGGCGGCGTCGTTGTCGGTCGCCGCCTTGTCCGGCTCGATGAGCACGTGGCGCGCGCGATACTGCGAGAAGTCGGCGACGAACCGCTGCTCCAGAGCGTCGCGCGTGATCGTGACACCCGACTCGCGCGCGGCCCTGTCGAGCGCCTCGAACTCGATGAGCTTGTCGAGCGCGACACCCTCGTACTTGGCCGCCTCCTGCACCACGCGGGAGTCGTTCTCGAACTCCTTCGGGACCTGGTTCTCGATGTAGAACTTCACGAGCTGGTAGCGGTGCTCGCGCTTGAAGTCGCGCATCGGGACCGTGGTCCCCGCGTACGACACCGCGGGCTTGAGGTGCTGCGTGTAGTAGCGGTCCGCCGCGGCCCACGCCGAGAGCCCGAGCACGAAGAACAGGACAGCGCCGAAGGCGGTCACGACGACGGCCCGCTGCCGCCGCTCGCGCTGCCAGCGAGCGAGCCGTTGGCGCTGCGTCAACCGTGGCAGTGGGGCGCGACGTGCCACTTTCTGCGGTCTCCCTCTCGCGAGAATGAGCCCGCGAATGCGGGCCCAGGCGCATGATTCTATCTATGGGGAGCCGTAGCGTTGGTCAGAACAGGATGAAAAGAGCGCTGCTCGCGCTGCTGGCAACTGCGATCGCGATGCCGATCGCGAGCTGCGGGCGCGGGGTCGAGGGAGCGCCGGATCTTCGCGAGCCGGGCTCGTCGACAGGGAGCGCCTCCACCGCGGCGCGCACCGGCGAGCCGGCGAGCGAAGGGCCGGCCGACCGAGGCAACGCCGCGCCCGCAGCGAGTCCTGCTACCTCGCCGCCCGCAGCGAGCGCTGCGCCGTCGCCGGCCGACCCAGGCAACGCCCGGCCCGCAGCGAGCGCTTCGCCGTCGCCGCAGCTGGGTGTGACACCCGCTGTGGAGCTGTTCGACGCGCACATCCACTACTCGCAGGACGCGTGGCCGCAGTACTCGCCCGAGCGGGCGGTGGAGATCCTGCGAGCGGCAGGCATCCGCAAGGCTCTGGTCAGCAGCACGCCGGACAGCGGAACGCAGCGGCTCTACGCGGTCGCGCCGGATCTCGTCGTGCCGATGCTGCGGCCGTACCGCTCGCGCGACGATATCGGCGCGTGGACCCGCGACCCGACCGTGGTCGCTTACGTGCAGGGCACGTTCCGGCGCGGCGTGCACCGCGGGATCGGCGAGTTCCACATCGTGCCTGGCGACTCCGCGACGCCGGTCGTTCGCGCGCTCGTCGCGCTCGCGATCCGTGAGGATCTGTGGCTCCATGCGCACGCCGACGAACACGCGGTCGCGGAGCTCGCGCGCAGCGACCGACAGGCGAAGGTGCTCTGGGCGCACGCGGGTCTGTCATCGACTCCAGACGCCGTGCGGGCGGTGCTCGACGCCCACCCGAACGTCGTGGCCGAGCTCGCCCTCCGCGGCGACGTCATGCTGGGCCAGACGATCGACCCCGCCTGGCGCGACCTCTTCCTGCGCCACCCGGACCGCTTCATGGTCGGCACGGATACGTGGGTGCCCTCGCGCTGGACTGACGTCGTGAGCGGGCACGAGCGGACGCGCGCGTGGCTCGCCCAGCTCCCGCCAGAGGTCGCCGCGCGGATCGCGAGCGGGAACGCCGAGCGCCTTTTCGCGACGCCTCGTTAGCGCCCGAGCGATACGCGCCACGCCGCGTGGGCCACCGCGGCGTCGATGCCGGTCGTCTCGCGGTACGCCTCGGCGAGCGGCGTCCGCCGGCCGGCCTCCCACATCGCGATGACCGCGCGATCGCCGTAGCGCTCCGCGGTGAAACGCACGAACCCGGCCGCCTGCGCGTAGCCGGCGAAGAACTCGGAGGGGTCGCGGGGGCCGTCGATCAGGCGCTCGAGTGTCCAGAGCGCGTCCGCCGCGACGAGCCGGTCGAGCTCGGGCTGGCGACGGTCGTCAGTGAGCCAGAGGGGGATCCCCTCGCTGAGCAGGAAGCTGCCGGTGCCGCGCTGGAAGAGCAGCAGATGCGCGATCTCGTGCATCACCAGGGTCCGGGTCCAGTCCGATCCGGCGCCGGTCGCCACGAGCATCGACGCCGAGCTGAGGAACGTCACCTGGCCCTCCGCGACATAGGCCGACGCGAGCGGCGGGAGGCCCGGCACGACGCTCGGTGACAGCGCGAGCGCGAGCGGTGCCTGCGGTGCGTATTCCGGCCCGAGCCGCGCGACGAGCGCGGTGACGGCACGCTGCGCCTCGGCGACCAGCACCGCCGCCTGATCCTCGTCGAGCGCGCGGTACCGCACGCTGCCGCCCGGGAACTCGGCGCGGCGCTCCTGGCCGAAGTACGCGGCGGCCGGCTCGGTGAGCAGCGGCGTTGGCTGCGTGAGGAAGTAGCGCACGAGCCGCTCGCGCCCCTGGTCGTCGCGCTCCGACACGACCAGCGTGGCGAGGTCGTTGCCGGGCTGCGCTCGCACCAGCGCCCGCCGTGGGGGCGTCGGGCGGCTCTTCGCGATCGCCTGTGCGAGCGCCTGCTCGCGCGCGCTGAAGGGTGCAGGTGCACCGGGATCGACGAGCGCGAGCGTCCGCGCGACATCTCCAGCGAGGTGGGCGCGATCGCGCTCGTCGAGGAGCGCGAGGAACGGGTGCGGTGTCGGCGACGCGGTCGGGGCGACGGTGGTCGTCGGCGCGGGTGGCGGCGCGACGGCGACGCATGTGGGCAGCAGCAGCGCAGCGAGGAGGACGACCCCGAGCGCCGGGGTCGTGGCGCGCCTCACGAGACCGCGCGATAGAGGGCCAGCGTCTCCCGGGCCGCCTGGTCCCACGAGTAGAGCGCCGCACGCGGCTTCGCGCGCGCTCGGAGCGACGCCGCGAGCGACTCGTCCTGAAGGAATCGCACCAGCGCATCCGCGAGGCTTGTCGCATCGCCCGCCTCGACGAGCAACCCGGCGTCGGCCACGACCTCCTCCACCGCGCCGGCCCGGTACGCGACGACCGGCGTACCCGCGGCGAGCGATTCGAGCGGGGTCAGACCGAACCCCTCGAGCAGGGAGGCATGCAGCAGGCACTCGGCTCCCGCATAGAGCGCGGCAAGGGTGGGCTCGTCGACGTGGCCGGCGACGATGACCGAGTCGCGCCGCGCGTGAGTCTGCGTGAGCGCCTCATCGAGGTACGAGCGCAGCCGCCCGAGCTGCCCGACGATGACGAGGCGGAGCGCCGGGTCACGCTCCGCGGCGCGCGCGAAGGCCGAGAGGAGCGCGCCCATGTTCTTGCGTGGGTCGAACTGGCCCACGTAGAGGACATAACGCTCGGTGCCGAACCGCTCCCGCGCGATGCGCTGGCCCTCCGCACGCGGCGGCGGAGCGAAGTCGTGATCGACCGCTTCAGCGATCACGTGGACGCGCTCTTCCGGGACGCGCAGGCGCGCGATGACGTCCTCCTTCGTCGAGCGCGACGGCGTGATGATGGCGTCGGCCTTCATCGCGAGCGCGTATTGCCAGTGATGGCCGGCCTTCGCCCACGGCGTGCGGAGGTAGTGCTCGGGCCAGCGCAGCGGTGCGAGGTCGTGGACGGTCGCCACCGCGGCGAAAGAGCGGACGGCGGGAAGCGACAGCTGCACGCCGTGGTACACGCGAGGCCGAGCGAACGGGAGCTCGCCTGTCAGCAGGAACGGGTCGGCGGCGAGCATCGAGAGCTCCGGACGCCGCAGCCGGATCGTGGCGAGATCGCGGTGCGGAGGCAGCGGCTGCGGATCCGCCGTGGGGAAGTTGCGCAGCCGCAGCAGGGTCCACTCGATGTCCGCCGGCGCCTGCCGCGCGAACGCGATGAGGAGGTTGCGCGCGTACCGGCCGATGCCGCGCACCCGCGCGACAGTCTGCAGGTGACGCGCATCGAAGACGACCCGCACCGGCCTAAAGTACTTGCGCCCATGATCTCCATCGTCGTTCCGACGTACAACGAGGCCGGGTCGCTCCCCATCCTCGCGGAGCGTCTGCACACGGCGCTCTGCGGCCGGGAGTGGGAGCTCGTCGTCGTGGACGACGGCTCGCCGGACGGCACCGCGGACATCGCGGAGCGCCTCGCGCCGCGGATCCCGCTCCGCGTCGTGCGGCGCGCGTCGAAGAGCGGGCTCGCCTCCGCCGTCATGGCGGGGTTCCGAGAGGCGCGGGGCGACCTGCTCGTCGTCATGGACGCCGACCTCTCGCACCCGCCGGAGGTGGTGCCTTCGCTCGTGGACGCCATCGTCGGCGGCGCCGATCTCGCCGTGGGCAGCCGCTATGTACGGGGCGGGAGCACGGCCGACTGGCCGCTGCGACGTCGCGTCGTCTCACGGGTCGCCTGCCTGCTCGGGAATCTGCTCGTGCCGGTCCGGGATGCGACGAGCGGGTTCTTCGCGCTGCGCGCCGGATCGATCGAGGGCACGAGGCTCAACGCCATCGGTTTCAAGATCGGCTTCGAAGTCATCGCGCGCGGGAGGTATGCGAAGATCGTCGAGGTCCCGTACACGTTCCGCGACCGCGAGCACGGAGCGTCGAAGTTCGGGCGACGCGAGGTCGTCCAATACCTCGTGCAGCTCGGCCTGGTCGCGCGCGACAAGATCCTTGGGAGGCTCGAGCCATGACCACGGAGACACCGGGGCTGCGCGCGGGCGACCTCATCCTACGGTCGGCGACGGTCGACGACGCACGATTCGCCGCCGACCTGTACACCGCCGTTCGGCCGGAGGATCCGCAGGACCCGGTCGAGTACGCGCACTTCTGGGCGAACCCCGACACCAGGTCCGTCACGGAGCGCTTCATCGGCGAGCTCGGCGCCGAACGGGTCGCGATCGCGCAGCAGCGCCACACGAGCTGGGCGCACACGCCCGAGCGGTTCGGCAGCGTCGGCGGCGACCTTCTCCCCGCGTTCCGCACGCCCGAGCGCCTCGAGGCGCTTCTGGCCGCGATGGAAGATCGCTCGCGCGCCGATGGGGCCGTCACCTTCACCTCGTGGACGTGGGAGGACGACGCTGCAAAGCTCGGTGTGCTCGAGCGCCGCGGGTACAAGGAGGAGCGCCGTGAGCGTTTCTGGGAGCTCGACCTCGTCGCGAACCGTGAGCGCCTCGAGCGCATGGCGGGGGAGTCGCGGCAGAAGATGCGCGATGAAGGCATCGCCGTCCTGACCATCGACCGCGACGCCGATCCGGAGAAGTGGCACAAGCTCTGGCGCGTCAGTGAGGAGGCGATCCAGGACGTCCCGACGACCGTCCCGAACGTCGAGGGCACCTTCGAGGACTTCATGAAATGGATGCGCGCACCCGGCCTGCACGAGGACCGCATCTGGATCGCGCGACAGGGTGACGACCTGCTCGGGGTGTCGGTCCTGTCCTACCCCCGTGAGCGCGGCGTCGTCCAGACGGACTGGACCGGGATGGCCCGTGCCGCACGCGGGAAGGGCATCGCCCGCGCGCTCAAGTGCGAGACCGTGACGCAGGCGATCGCGCTCGGCTTCGACAAGGTGCGCACGGACAACGACTCGACGAACGCGCCGATCCTCCACCTGAACGAGGTCATGGGCTACCGGCGGCGGCTGGACATGATCCAGCTGTTGGCGAAGGCTTAACGTCCCGGCGCCCGCACGGCGAGGGCCGGAGCCCGAGCCGGAGCATGCTGGCGGCCGATAGACCTATTGGAGCTCCTCGCGCAGCGAGTCGATCACGTGGCTCTGCTCCTCGGCGGTCATCGTCGCGTACAGCGGGATGAGCATCGTCGTCCGTGTCGCCTCTTCGGTGACCGGCAGCGAGACCGTGCCGTTGCGGTCCGTGTAGGTCCTCTCGAGATGGCTCGCCATGACGCCCCGGCGCGTCGCGATCCCGCGGCGCAGCAGGTTGGTCATGAGGTCCTCGCGATCGAGCCTGCAGTCCTTGCTCAGGCGAAGACAGTACGACTGGTACGTGTGCTCGGCGTAGTCAGGCACGTACGGGATCTCGATGCCCGTGATCTCGGGGAGCTCGCGGTTGTAGCGGTCGGCGCGCTCGCGCCGCAGCCGCAGGAGCTCGTCGAGGCGGCGGAGCTGCACCAGGCCGATCGACGCCTGGATGTCGGTCATGCGGTAGTTGAAGCCGAGCTCCCGATACTCCTCGATGATCACGCGGTCGGCCTTGTGGCGGTCGAGGTCCGACACGCTCATGCCGTGCGCGCGCAGCTTTCTCGCGCGGTCGGCGAGCGCGTCGTCGTCGGTCGTGATCATGCCGCCTTCGCCGGTCGTGATGACCTTCCTCGGGTGGAAGCTGAAGACGGTGGAGTGCGCGTTCGATCCGACCTTGCGGCCCTTGTACGACTCACCGATGGCCGGGGCGGCGTCCTCGACCACGTCGATCCCGTGCCGCTTCCCGATGTCGTTGATCGCGTCGATGTCGCAGGCGAGCCCGATCTGGTCGACCGGCATGATCGCCTTCGTCTTCTTCGTGATGCGCCTCTCGGCGTCCTCCGGGTCGATGTTGAACGTTCGCGGGTCGACCTCGCAAAAGACGACCGTCGCGCCCGTGTACAGGATCGCGTTCGCCGACGCGATAAAGGTGAAGGATGGGCAGATGACCTCGTCGCCCGGGCCGATGCCGGTGGACGCGAGCGCCAGGTGCAGACCGGTCGTGCACGACGTCGTCGCGATGCCGTGCTTGGCTCCGGTGTACGCCGCGACGGCCCTCTCGAACTCCGCGACCTTCGGCCCCTGCGTGACCCAGCCGCTCCTGATCGACTCGAAGGGGGCCCGCGCCTCCTCCTCGGTGAGCGACGGCTTGGTGATCGGCACGGTCAGCTTCTTCGTCTCGACGGCCACTGCCTACCTACTCCCGGCGCCCGCGAGCGCCTCTTTTCTCCACTCGATGAGCCGCCTGACGCCCTCTTCGAGCCCGGTCTCAGCGGTGAAGCCGAGCGTCTCCGTGGCCAGCGTCGGATCGCCGACACGGCGCGTGGGAAGCGCACCCTCGGGCTCACTGCCGCGATGCTCGATGCCGACGTCGGTGCCGGTGAGCCGCAGCAGCAGCGCGGCGAGCTCGCGGAGCTGGGTCTCGGCACCGCTGCAGACATTCACGATCGCGTCCGTCACCTGGGCTTCGCACGCGAGCAGGTTCGCACGGACCACGTCCGCCACGTAGATGTAGTCCGCCGACGCTGAGCCGTCGCCGTTGATCACCAGCGGCTCGCGACGATCGATCCGGTCGAGCCACTTGATCATGACCTCGGTGTAGTCCGAGCGGATGTCCATCCGCGGCCCGTAGATGTTGAAGTACCGGAGGGTCACCACCGGCAGTCCATGCAGGTGCGCGAACGCGCGCGCGAGCTGCTCGTTCGCGACCTTCGCCGCGCCGTACACGGTCTTTCCGTTAAGCGGCTGGTCCTCGTCCAGCGGGAGCTTCCGCGGCTCGCCATACACGACCGCGCTCGACGCGAGCACGACCCGCTGCGCCTTCGCCGCGGCCGCGGCCTCGAGCACGTTGAAGGTGCCGTCGACCATGACCTCCTGACAGTCGCGGGGCTCCTCCTGGCAGCGCGTCCACCGGAGTGCCGCCTGATGGAAGAGGATGTCGGCGCCGTCGACCGCGCTTCGCACGGCCATGCGGTCGCGGATGTCCATCTCACGGAGCTCGGCGCGCCCGGTGGCGAGCGCCTCGTGCAGGTTCTCGGGGACACCCCGGACGAGCGCGTCGAGCGCGACGACGCGCTCGGCGCCCGCAGCGATAGCGGCGTCGACGATGTGCGATCCGACGTTGCCGGCGCCGCCGGTGACAACGACGCGAGCGCCGTCCAGCTTGCTCACCCGGGACACATGCCCCGGATTGTGCCAAGGGACGCAAGGGAGCGCGTTAGCGGCGTGCCACTACGCCTTCACCACGTACGTGCTCGCGATCTTGTCGTGCCAGCCCTGCTTGTCCTTGTCGAACGCGACCCAGATGACGCCGAGGAGCACGACCAGGAAGGAAAGGATCAGTCCGGCGTAGCGCAGGAGCGCCGTGACGATCGTCACGGGCGTGCCGTCGGTCTTCACGACCTTGATCCCGAGCGCCTTCATGCCCAGGGTCTGGCCGTCGACGAAGGCCCACATCGCGACGAAGTAGGCGAGGTCGACCAGCGTGCTGACCGTGGCCGCACTCACGACGTCCCCGCCGTACAGCGCGCCTGCGATGAGCTGGTTGACCAGGCCCAGCAGGATCGTGTCGATGATGAAGGCCACCACGCGACGGAGGAATCCGACCTTCTCGGCCGGCGCGGCCGCCGTGGTCATCTCGTTTCTCGCAACGTCCATGCTCACCCCTCTCGCCAGCTCACCGCAGGAGCGACACGTACGTGCGCATCAGGCCGTGCGCTCCGTGGGCTTGCGCGAGCGCATCACCCTCGCAGGGACACCCGCCGCGATCGCGTATGCGGGCACGTCGCGCGTCACGACCGCGCCGGCGCCGACGATGGCGCCCTCGCCGATGGTCACCCCGGGCAGGAGCACCGCGTTCACGCCGATGTCGGCGCCCATGCCCACACGCACCGGCTTGATGACGAGGTCGGTCTTGATGACGGGCACGCCGACCGGCTCGCCGGTGTGCTCGCTGCCCAGGACCTTCGCGCCCGGGCCCCACCCAACGTACTCGCCGACCTCCAGATCGCGGCAGTCGAAGTACGACTGTGGTCCGATCCAGGTGTGCGCGCCGATGACGCAGC
Organism: Chloroflexota bacterium; assembly: GCA_013695575.1. GTDB lineage: Bacteria > Chloroflexota > Limnocylindria > P2-11E > P2-11E > JACDAF01. The sequence goes on from JACDAF010000020.1 coordinate 12,174, forward strand.
GGCCGTCGTGCCGGCCCTGCAGGAACGTCTGGTTGCCGATGAACACGCCAGCGCCGATCTCGAACGTGTGCGGATGCAGCACCAGCACGCCGAGCCCGATCCGGACACCGTCACCGAACGAGCGGCAGAGCGCGCGCAGGAGCACCCGGCGTAGACGCGTGCCGGTGGCGCTGTCGATCCACGCCGAGGCGTGGTACCGCTCGACGAGCGTTTCGAGCGTCTCCTCGCGCCGGAACTGCTCGGCTTCATCGATCTCGTCCGGCGGGTCCGGAGCGATGGTCGCGAGCCCGTGGACCGCGCGGACGACCCGCTCCTGTGCGGGAGGCCCGTCCGGACCCGGCCTCGCCGGCCGGGCGCCAGCCGCATTCAACGGAGTGCGCGTTTCACGGCGTCGGCGACAGTCTCGACCTGGGCGTCGGTGAGCTCTGGGTACATCGGCAGGCTCACGACCTCGGGCGCCACCTTCTCCGTCACCGGCAGGTCGCCCTTGCGGTAGCCGAGGAAGTGCGCCGCCTCCTGCAGATGGATCGGCACCGGGTAGTGGATGCCCGTGCCGATCCCATCGGCCGCGAGCGCGTCGCGGAAGGCGTCGCGCCCTTGGCCGGGCACGCGCACGACGTAGCAGTGGAAGACGTGGCGGCCGTCGTCGGGGATCTCGGGGCGGATGATCTCGGTATCCGCGAGCACCTGGTCGTAGTGCTTCGCGATCGCGAGGCGCCGCGCGTTCCAGCCCTCGAGCCGCCGCAGCTTGATGCGCAGGATCGCGGCCTGGATCTCATCGAGCCGCGCGTTGTAGCCGACGATCGGGTGGTAGTAGCGGGTCGATTGCCCGTGCTCGCGCAGCGACCGCAGCTCGGCCGCGAGGCGGTCGTCGTTGGTCGTGATCGCGCCGGCCTCGCCGTACGCGCCGAGGTTCTTCGAGCAGTAGAACGAGAAGCATCCGGCCGCGCCGGTGCTGCCCGCGCGCCCGCCGACGTCGAGCGTCGCGCCATGTGCCTGGCAGGCATCCTCGATGACCTGGATGTTGCGCTCGCGGGCCAGCGCGAGGATCGGCTTCATGTCCACCGTCCGGCCGTAGAGGTGCACCGGCATGATCACCTTCGTGCGCGGCGTGATCGCGGCGGCGATCGCCTCGAGGCTGATGTTGAGCGTCTTCTCGTCGATGTCGACGAGCACCGGGCGCGCGTTCGCGTACAGGATCGCCTCGACCGTGGCAAAGAACGTGTGCGAGACCGTGATGACCTCATCGCCGTTCGTGACCCCGAGCGCGCGGATCACGAGCTGCAGCGCGTCGGTGCCACTACCCACACCGATCGAGTGCTTCGTGCCGCAGAACGCGGCGAACTCCTCGTCGAACGCCCTCACGTTCGGCCCGATGGTGAGCTGCATGCCCTCGAGGACATCCTCGATGGCCGGCAGCACCTCGTCGCGGATCGTCGCGTACTGCGCCTTCAGATCCACCAGTGGGATCTGGATCTTCGTTGCGATCGTCATGGCTGTGTCGCCTCCCTAAGCGCGTTGTCGATGTGCTCGCGATGCTGCCGGAGGTGGTTCACCCCCGGCTGCCAGCCGCGGAAGTCCTCGGGGCCATCCCCGGTCAGGAAGCGGTCGGCGGGCAGCGCCTCGATCGCCGCGATCAGCCGGTCGTTCGCCGCCCGGAGCTCGCGGAGCGCCTCTTCCACGCCGCGGTCGCGCCAGTCCTGAAAGCTCCTGTCGTTCAGCTCATCGAGCTCCTCGGGGATGCCAAGGTACTTGCGCAGGCCCTCATCCGCTGCGGGCATTCGGTCGCTGGCCATCTTCTCGGCCGACCTCGCGGCGAGCGTCTGCCACAGCGCGTAGTGCGCGATGAGGTCGCGCACCCGCCAGCGCGGCCCCTCGCCCGTGAAGACCGGGCGCTCGAGCTGCGCGGGGTCCAGGGAACGGAACAGCGCGTCGGTCTCGCGATGGGCCGCCCGGATCAGCTCGATCGCCCTGCTCGTGCCCCCCGCCGCGGACGTCTGGTCGGACGCGGACCGTTCCGTCCCGTCGCTCACGGCTTCGTCCGCTCCGGCAGGGGGTTCGCACGCTCAGGCGGCTTTGTCCGCTCCGGCAGCGGCTCGAGCCACGAGTACGCGTGCGGGAAGATGCCGGCGAAGCACTCGAGCTTCGCGATGTCGTCC
>JACDAF010000021.1 GCA_013695575.1 Chloroflexota bacterium
CTCATCGGCTCGGGTCCGATCCTCATCGGCCAGGCCGCTGAGTTCGATTACGCCGGCACGCAGGCCTGTCGCGCGCTCCGCGAGGAGGGGATCACGACCGTCCTGGTGAACTCCAACCCCGCGACGATCATGACCGACCCGGGTGTGGCGGACGTGACATACATCGAGCCGCTCACCGTGGAAGTCATTGAGCGGATCATCGAGCGCGAGCGTCCTGACGGCCTCCTCGCCACGCTTGGCGGCCAGACCGGCCTCAACCTCGCCGTGCAGCTGGCGGAGGCGGGGATCCTGGAGCGCTACGGCGTGCGGCTGCTCGGCACGCCGCTGCGCGCGATCCAGCAGGCCGAGGACCGCGAGGCCTTCAAGCAGCTGCTCGTCGGGATCGGCGAGCCCGTGCCCGAGTCGGCGACCGCGACCTCCATCGACGACGCGCTCGCCTTCGCCGCCCGTGTCGGCTACCCACTCGTTGTGCGGCCCGCGTACACGCTCGGCGGCACGGGCGGCGGGTTCGCCGGCACCGACGAGGAGCTCCGCACCGTCGGCGCTCGCGGCATCAGCGCCTCGCCGATCGGGCAGATCCTCATCGAGCGATCGCTGGTGGGCTGGAAGGAGCTCGAGTACGAAGTCATGCGCGACGCCGGGGATACCTGCATCACGATCTGCAACATGGAGAACGTCGACCCGATGGGCGTGCACACCGGCGACTCCATCGTCGTCGCTCCATCGCAGACGTTGTCGGACAAGGAATACCAGCAGCTGCGGAGCGCCGCGCTGCGGATCATTCGCGCGCTCGGGATCGAGGGCGGCTGCAATGTGCAGTTCGCTCTCCATCCGGACCGGCCTCCCTCCGCGGACCCCGACGCCAAGGTCCCGTACTACGTCATCGAGGTGAATCCCCGCGTGTCCCGCAGCTCGGCGCTCGCCTCGAAGGCGACCGGATACCCGATCGCGCGGGTCGCCGCGAAGATCGCCATCGGCAAGCGGCTCCACGAGATCCCGAACGCGGTCACGAGGCGGACCACCGCTGCTTTCGAGCCTGCACTCGACTACGTTGTCGTGAAGATCCCGCGCTGGCCGTTCGACAAGTTCCGTGGCGCAGACCGTCGCCTCGGCACCCAGATGAAGGCGACCGGAGAGGTCATGGCGATCGACCGCACCTTCGAGGCCGCGTTCCTGAAGGCCCTTCGCTCGCTCGAGGTGAAGGGTCAGGGGCTCCTCTATGAGGCACCGGCCTGGTCCGAGACGCGCGAGCCCGCGGCCTTCGTCGCCAGGTACCTCTCCCCGGTCGCCACCGACGACCGGCTGTGGCGCGTGTTCGCCGCGCTGCGGCGCGGCGCGACGGAGGCGGAGATCAACGCTCGGACCGGCATCGGTGTCTGGTTCCTGCGGAAGCTGCGTGCCGTCGTGCGATTCGCCGAAGAGGAGCTGCAGGGCCGGACGCCGACTCCCGGGCTCTTGCGGCGCGCCAAGCGCCTCGGCTATGCCGACACCGACATCGCCGCGCTCGTCGGCATCCTCCCGTCGGACGTGCGGCGCCTCCGGTCGCAGTGGGGGATCCGCCCCGTGTACAAGATGGTGGACACGTGCGCCGCGGAGTTCGAAGCCGTCACGCCCTACTTCTACTCGACCTACGAGCAGGAGAACGAGGCACTGCCGCTCCCGGGGCGCAAGGCCATCGTGCTCGGCAGCGGCCCCATCCGGATCGGGCAGGGGATCGAGTTCGATTGCTGCTGCGTCCAGAGCACTCTCGCGCTCCGCGAGCTCGGCGTCGGCTCGATCATGGTGAACAGCAACCCCGAGACGGTCTCGACCGACTTCGATTCCTCCACCCGCCTCTACTTCGAGCCGCTCGACGAGGAGTCGGTGGCGTCTGTCATCTGGAATGAGTCTCGGGCCCAGCCCGAGGCCGAGGGGGGATCGCTCGGCTCGGACGTGGATTCCTCGCCGATCCCCGTCCTCACGCAGTTCGGCGGTCAGACCGCGCTCAACCTCGCGGATCGCGTCGAGGCGCTCGGCGGCCGGGTCATCGGCACGAGCCCCGATGCGATCGGCCTCGCCGAGGACCGGCGGCGCTTCCATGAGTTCGCGAGCGCGCTCGGCATCCCGCAGCCGCCGGGCGGCACCGCCGACTCGGCCAGCGAGGCACTCGCGATCGCAGGCGATGTCGGGTACCCGGTGCTCGTGCGCCCGTCATTCGTCCTTGGTGGGCGAGGGATGGAGATCGCGTACGGCCCGGAGGATCTGGAGCGGTTCTTCCACCACGCGCTCGATGCCGGCACCGGGCGTGTGCTCGTCGACAAGTACCTGCACGGCCGCGAGATCGAGGTCGACGCGGTGAGTGACGGCACCGACACGCTGGTCGCCGGGATCATGGAGCACATCGAGCGTGCCGGCGTGCACTCAGGCGATTCGTTCGCGGTCTATCCGGCTGCGGACCTGACCCCTGTTGAGCGCGACCTGGTGGTCGTGCTCACCCAGCGCATCGCCCAGGCGCTCCCGGTCCGCGGCCTGCTGAACATCCAGTTCATCCTGACCGCTCAGTCGGGCGAAGCCCTCCCTCGCTCGAATCCCGCTCGCAACGCGGCTGCGCCTGCTCTGCTCGCCGGGGCCCCGCCCGAGATCTATGTGCTCGAGGTGAACCCGCGCGCCAGCCGCACGGTGCCATTCCTGACCAAGGTGACCGGTGTCCCGCTCGTGCGCCTCGCCACGGCGATCTCACTCGGCGCGACCCTCCGCGGCGAGGGGTTCGCGCCGGGTCTTTGGCCGTCGCGCGGGCTGGTCGCGCTGAAGGCACCGGTCTTCTCCATGGCCAAGCTGCTCGACGTCGACACCTACCTCGGTCCCGAGATGAAGAGCACGGGCGAGGTGATGGGGATCGACATGAGCTTCGCGCCGGCGCTCTGGAAGTCGCTCGTCGCTGCGGGGCTCGCGCCCCCCTCCTCCGGTAGCGTCCTCATCACGATCGCGGACAAGGACAAGCACGAGGCGGTGCCGGTCATCGAAGGCCTGCACTGGCTCGGGTACGACATCGTCGCCACACGCGGGACCGCCGCGCTCTGCCGGACCCTCGGGGTGCCCGTTCGCGAGATCCCGAAGCTTGCCGAGGGGGACGACGCGATCCTGCGGCTCATCCGCTCGGGGTCGTGCGCTGCCGTCGTCAATACGCCGACTCTCGGCAAGGATGTCGATCGGGATGGCTTCCTGATCCGGCGCGCCGCCGTGGAGGCGCGTGTGCCGTGCCTCACCTCGCTCGATACGGCGTTCGCCGTCGTGACGGCGCTGCGCACGAGCGCCGTCTCCTACACCGTCGCGCCGCTCCTCGAGTACCGGGCGGCCGAGGCCGTGACCGCCGCAGAGTGATGGACGCCGTCGAGTACGGTCGGACGCTCCAGGGCCTGACCCTCAACCTCATCGTCCGCGACGTCGCCCGAAGTGTCCCCTTCTACACGGAGGCGCTCGGCTTCAGGGTCATCCACCGGACCGGCGACTACGCCGCGCTCGAGCGCGACGGCGCGAAGATCCAGCTCCACGCGGATCACACCTATCGCCGGACGCACTGGGCCGCCGATCTTGCCACGGGTATCCGCCGCGGACTCGGCGCGGAAGTCCGGCTGTTCGGCCTGGCTCCCGAAGCGGTCGAGCGTGCCGCGCTGCAGTACGGGTCGGTGCTGCTCACCACGGGGGAGCGGGCGGGGCATGGCTGGCGCGACGTCGTCGTCGCCGACCCGGACGGGTACACCTTCGCGGCGGGGGTGTCGCTGTGATCCTCGAGGAGGGCCGTGTCCTGGCCACGTTCGACGTCGGGCAGCTCGGCACGGTCATCCAGGTCGCCGCACCGGGCGTCGCCGAGCGCGCGCACGCCGGGCAGTTCGTGCATGTGCGGCCGGGCCCGCGGTTCGATCCCCTCCTGCGGCGGCCGTACTCCTTCAATCGCATCGATCGGAAGGCGGGGGAGATCGAGCTCATCGTGAAGCCGCTCGGCGAGGGCGGTGAGTGGATCGCGACCCGCCGGGCCGGCGACACCCTCGATCTGCTGGGGCCGCTCGGGACCGCGTTCGTCATCCGGCGCGACACCAAGAACCTGCTGCTCGTCGCGGGGGGCACCGGTATCGCGCCGATGCGCGTGCTTGCCGAGCAGGAGTCGGCGCGCCGCAACGTCACGCTCGTGATGGGTGGTCGCTCGATCCACTATCTGTGGCCCTCGCATCGGCTGCCCGCAGCCGTCGAGTACGTGACCACGACCGACGACGGCTCGTTCGGCCTCCCCGGTCGCGTCACGGACGCGCTGGCGGATCTGCTCCCGTGGGCGGACCAGCTCTGCGCGTGCGGGCCCTGGCCGATGCTTGCCGCGCTCGGAACGATGCGCGAGGCCGCGGAACGTGCCTCCGCGCCGTACGCCGGGCGCCGCGTGCTCGCGGAAGCGACGATCGCTGTCGAGCAGCACATGGGCTGTGCGGTGGGCGTCTGCCGCGCCTGCGTGATCGTCACCACGGACGGCAACGCGCGCGTCTGCCGCGAGGGACCGGTCTTCGCGCTCGATGCCGTGCGTTTCAGCGACGGCGAGCCGGCGACGGTCGGCGGCCGCTGATGCCGCGGCGCGCTCCGCGCAAGCGCGTCGAGCGGCCGATCAACGTGAGCCGCTCCACCGAGGAGTCGCTCGAGGAGATCGCACGCGGCGACGAGGACGACGACTCGGTCGAGGTCGCGGAGCTCGACGGAGCATCGATCACCGA
>JACDAF010000051.1 GCA_013695575.1 Chloroflexota bacterium
CAGAACTGGCAGTCGGAGATGCTCTCCGTGCTCTCGCTCGTCGTGCTGAGCATCTTTCTGCGCCAGCGGGGCTCGCCCGAGTCGAAGCCGGTCGCCGCCCCGAACAGCAGGACCGGATCGGACTAGCTGAGGTCTCCCTAGACATGGGTCACACGCCACCGGTCTAACCAGCCCTGCGGCGTGAGGCCCCCGAGAGCGTGGTGCGGGCGCTGAGTGTTGTACCAGGGAACGAAGAGCGCGATCGCCAGGGCCCGCTCCTCGTCGCTCGTGAAGTGGTCGCGGTAGGCGCACTCGCGCTGGATCGTGCCGATGAAGCGCTCGGCCCGACCGTTGGTCCAAGGGTGCCGGACCTTGGTCCGGGTATGGCGCAGTCCAGCAGCGCGACAGGCGCTCGCGAACAGATTGCTCCGGTACGCCGAGCCATTGTCGGTGAGGATCCGCTCGACTTGGATGCCACGACTTGCGAAGAACGCCGTCGCGCGCTGGACGAAGGTGATCGCATCGTGGCCGGCGAGCGTCGGCCGGAACTCACTGAAGACCAGCCGGCTGGCCATGTCGATGGCCACGTGCAGGTGCCGCCAACCGACTCCTCGGCGGGTGCTGCGGTGCATGAGCGCGGCGCGCCCGCCGCCGCGGCTGAGACTGCCAAAGCTCTTGATGTCCACGCCGACGAGCTCACCCGGCCGCAGCGGCGCGAAAGTCCCGAAGCTGCGCCGCGGCTTCGGGAAGAGATGGCTGAGCCGCGCGGCGCCATGCCGGCGGAGAATCCGATGGACGGTGCTCGGCGGGAGTCCGACCGTCGGCCCGATCCGGTCCGGGCCGATCCGCTCGGCAAGCCGCAGTGCCAGCACCGTGGCCTCGAGCGCATCAGGACAACGCCGCGGCGAGTGGTGCGGCCGTGATGGCCGATCGACGAACTCCGGAGCGCGTCGTCGCCAGCGATACACCGTCCGCCGGCTGACGCCGAGGTTGCGAGCGGCCTGAGAGATCCCGAGGCGTTGCGCTTCGGCGACAAGGAAGGCCCTCGAACGCGGGTTGAGCCGAGCCCTCTGGTACAAAGAAGCCCCTCCGACTAGTGGTGTTTGGTCTGATCACCGCGCACCCTAGTCGGGGGCTTCTATTTGTGACTCAGGTCTGGGGGGACCTCAGCTAGTCGCCAGCGCGTCCCGTCCGCTCGACATCAGCGACGGCCGCGGTCAGCTCTCGTGATTCGACAGGCCCGGCGAACAGATTGCCTTGGCCGACATCGCAGTGAAGCCGGCCCAGGAGCGCCAGCGTGCCGGAATCCTCCACTCCTTTGGCCACGACCTCGAGGCCGATGTCATGCCCGACCGCGATGCCGGTCCTCACAAAGGACCTGGAGTCTGGATCCGACCGCAGGGTGGCGATGAGGGCGCGGTCGAGCTTGATCTCGTGGATCGGCAAGGCGCGGAGCGTTCGCAGCGAGATGTCACCCGTCCCGAAGTCGTCCAAAGCCAGACGCACGCCAGTGTCCGCAAGGTCACGAAGCGCACGCTCCAGTCGATGCGGCTCGCGCCCGAGCTCCCGCTCGTTGAATTCCAACGTCAGCACCGAGGGCTCGAGACCGTAGCGGAGCAGGGACCTCGCCACGACCGCTGGCGCAGCCGGGTCCAGGACGTTCCGGACAGACAGATTGACGGACACCCCGGCTGACGAACCGTCGTCGCGCCACTGGGCGCACCGCGCCATTGCGTCATCGAGGACGCATTCGAACAGCTGCACCATCAGATCCGTGCGCTCGGCCAGCGGCAGGAATGCCGCCGGGTGAAGCATCCCGAGCCGTGGATGGAGCCAGCGAACGAGCGCCTCCGCGCCCGTCACGCGTCTTTCGCCCAGACGGACCATCGGCTGGTAGACGACACGAAGCTCACCTCCGGCGATGGCCTCCTTTAGCTCGGCCAGCCGCGCCGATCCAGCGACGCTCCCGAGGTCCAACGAGTGGTCGTATACGGCCACACCTGCGCCTGTTCGCTTGGCGGAATACATGGCGACGTCCGCGGCGCGGAGGAGCGTGGCGGCGTCACGTCCGTGCTGCGGAAACAGCGCGATGCCGACGCTGGCGCCGACACTGACGTCAGCGCCGGCCGCCGTATAGGTGCTTGCGAACGCGGTCCGGACCTTCTCCGCTGCGACGAGCGCTGATACGAGATCAGCCGGCGGGGGCAACAGGACCGTGAACTCGTCGCCTCCGAGCCGCGCCAGGGTATCGGACTCCCGGAGCAGCGCGCCGAGGCGCGGGCCGATCTGTCGCAGGACTTCGTCGCCCGCGTCATGCCCGAAATCGTCGTTGACCTGCTTGAAGCCGTCGAGATCGAACACGATGAAGGCGCACGGCTCGTCCCGGCGCTGTGCGGCCGCCAGGGCCTGGCTGACGCGATCGGCGAGCAGCGTGCGGTTGGGAAGACCGGTGAGCGGATCTCGAAGCGCGCGATCGGCGAGCTTTGACTCGGTCTCCCGCGACTCGGTGACGTCCTCGCCGATCGCGAGCAGCCCGCCGTCGGGCGTGTCATATCGAGCCACGTGCCACCGGATCGTGACGGCCGACGAATCAGACCGCTGCAGCTGGAGGTCGCTGACGGATGAGTGGCCGGGCGCGAGACGAGCGTGCTCGGTGACCAGATGCTCGCGCAGTGGACGACCATCGCGTTCCGCGAGCTCGCGGAACGCGGCATTCGCGATGACCACTTCGCCACTCTCGCGCAGGACGCCGACCATGAGCTCGCTCAGCTCGAGCGGTGCCAGAACGCTGCTCCCCTCACTCGCCGACACGTCCCACCCCGATCCGCGTGTATCGCTACACACGTTTCGAAGCCTGGCGACGATCGCCAGGGGTAGCAATCCGGAGCAGTAGGTACGCTCAGGGGACCCTGGCGAGAAACCTGTACGGCGCGATCAGCCGGGCGCCTGGGTCCTCTTTTTCATCAACAGTCCGACTGCCGCGGCGCGGTTCGGTACCCCGAGTCGCCGCAGCACGTTCGCGACATGCTTCTGAGCGGTGGCCGTACGGATGCCGAGCGCCGCTGCGATCTCCTTGTCCGTTGCGCCATGCGCGATCAAGGCGACGATCTCCCGCTGCCGGGCGGTGAGCCCGTCCACGCTGGCGACCGTGCTGCGGAGCCTTCCCCGGCTACCCCTGAGCCAGGTGCCGAGGACCTCCCGGCTGAAGACCGGCTCACCTCGAAGCGCTCCGCGAAGCGCACGGCGCATCGCTTCGGTGGGCATCTCGCTGTCGAGAAGTCCGACCGCCCCTGCCTCCAGCGCGGCGACGGCGTCTTCGTGGCCGACCGGATGCATCGCGACGACGGTCGAAAAGCGGCGTGCGAACCCGTGAATGCGCGCCCAGTCCGGCGGCTCGTATGCTGCGAGCACCAGGAGCGTCGCCGGCTCGGGCGACTGGCTCGCGTCGGGCATCTGACGTGTGCGCCAGATGGCGACGCTGAGATCCAGGGTGCGGATCCGTGTGAACAGATCTCCGCGCTCGTCCAGAACGACGAGCCCGGACGAGCGGTCGAGGTCGTGCCGCGGACCTTCCGGTGCTGCCACCACGAGAATGAGTATGCCGTCAATCCCAGCTGATGAGATACCGAAATTCCTGCGCGCTGGGCCCCCCTGCGACCGTGAAAATTACGTATCGCGCGAATGCGGCAGCCTCTGTGTAATCTACGCAAGCGACCCTTGGGTCGCGCGAGAGAGGGTGTCACGTGAGCACGACGGAAAGCGGGGCGACCCTGTCCCGCGTCGGCGTCGTCGGCCATGGGGAAATCGGAGCTACATACGACCGCCTAGAGGAGTGCTCCTTTGATCTGATGGCGGTCGTCCCGACGATCGACCATGTCAATCCGACCTTCGTCCGGGAGTACGACGTCATGCTCGTTGCCTGCACCTCGACGGAGCTCGAGGACGTCACGTTCCAGACCAAGGCGCTGCGTCTCGTGCGCGCCGTAGCCGCGATCGCCGTCGTCCCCGGCGGCGCAGGCGCGCCAGCGGCTGCGCGGATCGGATTCCGCGGCTTTGTGGCGCGCGAGGTGGGACCCGATGCCCTCACCCGAACGGTCCGAGCCGTCGCCAATGGAGAGGTGGCCTTTCCGCGCGCCACCCTGGCTGTCCTCTTACAGAAGATGAGCTTTCTCCCACTCTCGGGCAGCCAATCGGCCGATTCACTGACCCCGCGGCAGCGGCAGATCGTCTCGCTCATCGCCCAGGGCGCCACGGATCGCCAGATCGCCGCCCAGCTTGAGATCAGCGAGTCCACCGCCCATAAGCACGTGCAGAATGCGCTGCGGCGATCCAGGACGAAGACCCGCAGCCAGCTCGTCGCCGTCGCACAGCAGGGAGCAGGCGCATAGCGGCGGGCGGCCCGGAGCGAAAGTCGGGCCGCTCCGTGGCCGCTCATCATTCCTACGTACCACGCGATGCGCAGCACTCGCGCTGCGCAATTCGGATGACGTACGTACTTCTCGCATCCTTGCATGAACCGAGTACGCGATAGTAGGCATTCCCCCATAAGTGAGCCGACCATACCTTTGGTCACAGCGGACAAGAAACTTTTATGGTTCGGTGTGGGAGAGTCCTGTGAAACATAGCTATCGCGCGGTCCTAGTCCTCGCGCTCGCGGTCATCTTCGCGTTCAACAACGCCGCCTTCATCAACGCGGTCCAGCCGACGTTGGATCTCAGCGGCGGTACCGCGGACCCGCCTGGGTTCAACGGTTTCGTCAAGATCCACGAGGGCAACACCGAGAGCGAGCAGCTCGTCGACAACGAGCCGCACGTCTGCACCTTCCACGTCCACGGCTTCAAGTTCGACGCCCCATCGAGCGGATACTGGAACATTCAGTCTTGGCCCCCGACCGGCAATCGAACGGTGGTGAAAAGTGGCACCTGGACCGCAGATGCCAACGGCGACTGGCGCAGCGTGCTGCTCAGCCTCCCTGACGGGCATTACCGCCTGAACTGGGACCAGACGGACCCGGCTGCGCCGGGCGGCGAGAAGCACAAGGAATTCTGGGTGAAGTGCGCACCGACGCCGCCGGCGCCACCCACGCCGATTGCGCCTTCGCTGACCCTCAACAAGATCGTGAGCGGCGGTACCGCGCCGAAGACGGCGTGGAACCTCACCGCGACACGCTCGGGCACCCTCGTGCTCAGCGGCGCGGGCGGCGCCTCGGGCAACGTCACGCCCGGCAGCTACACCCTCGCCGAGACCGGCACGGTCACCGACTACACCAACGGCAGCACCTACAGCTGCGTGAAGAACGGCGGCAGCGCCGTCCTCAACAACACGATCGTGCTGGTCGCCGGTGACACCGCGACCTGCAGCATCACGAACACCTTCACCGGGGCCACGACCGCCTCGCTGACCCTCAACAAGATCGTCAGCGGCGGTACCGCGCCGAAGACGGCGTGGAACCTCACCGCGACACGCTCGGGCACCCTCGTGCTCAGCGGCGCGGGCGGCGCCTCGGGCAACGTCACGCCCGGCAGCTACACCC
>JACDAF010000066.1 GCA_013695575.1 Chloroflexota bacterium
ACGCGTCGTGGCTACCATGGCCGCAACAACACCGGCGGGAGGTCTCGACATGGCAACTCGCTCACTTCAGGCCCCCGTTTCGGCGGCCCTCCTCTAGAGAGAGCTCGGCCGCGCCGATGGCGCGGCCCGCGGCTTGGCCGAGGCGCGGCGGCCTGCAGCACCTTCGTTCGCCATTCCCGGAATTCGTGCTGCCTACGAGGAGCGCCACATGTTGCAGACCGGCCGTTCTTTGCTTGCGACGTATCTGCGTCCCGAGTGGCCGCGCGCCGCCCTACTCGGCTTGCTGCTGGTCACCGGCATCGCCCTGCAGCTCGCCAATCCGCAGGTCGCAAGGATCTTTATCGACCGCGCGCGGTCCGGCGAGCCGCTGGAGAGGCTCAGCTGGATCGCGCTGCTCTTCCTCGGCATCGCCCTTTTCACGCAAGTCGCGACCGTCGCGGAGACGTACGTCGCCGAGAATCTGGGCTGGCGCACGACGAACGCCCTCCGCGCAGACCTGACGCGCCATGTGCTCGACAGCGACTCCTCGTTCCACGCCGAGCACACCCCGGGCGAGCTGATCGAGCGGATCGATGGCGACGTATCGGCGATCGCGGGCTTCTTCTCGCGCTTCGTCGTCGAGGTCCTCGGGAGTGCGATGTTCCTCGTTGGTGTCCTCGTCCTGCTCTACCGCGAGGACTGGCACGTCGGCGCACTGCTCACGATCTTCGCGCTCGCTGCGGTCCTCTTCATGACGCGCGGTGGCGGCTTCGTCGCCGTACGCGCGCGAGCGGTGCGCGAGGCCTCAGCTGATCTCAGCAGCTACCTCGAGGAGCGGCTCACCGGCCTGCCAGACCTGAAGACGAGCGGTGCCGACGCCTACGCGATGCGCGGACTCCAGACGCGCCTGGCGGCGCGGTTCCACCGCGCGCGTTCCTCCGCGATGGCCGGTGCGGCCTTCAATGGAACTGTCGCGGTGCTCTTCGCGCTCGGCACCGGCGCGGCGCTCGCGCTGAGCACGGGGCTGCACGACGCCGGCGCGATCACGCTCGGCACCGTCTATCTGGTCTTCCGGTACACGGGCATGCTGCACCAGCCGCTCCAGCGGCTCACCCGCCAGATGAACAGCTTCCAGCAGGCGACCGGCGGGATCGTACGAGTGCGCGAGCTGCTCGCGACCCGTGCGCGCGTGACCGACGGAGCAGGGACGAGCCTCCCCCTCGGCCCGCTCTCCGTCGAGCTCGAGGACATCTCTTTCGCGTACGGAGTGGACCCGGTCCTGCGCGGCGTCTCGTGTCGCCTCGCGCCCGGCGAGGTGCTTGGTCTGCTCGGACGCACGGGCTCAGGCAAGACGACGATCTCACGGCTGCTCTTCCGCATGTACGACCCGATCGCGGGCGTCGTCCGTCTCGGTGGCACCGACATCCGTCGCCTGCGACTCGATGTGCTGCGCGACCGTATCGGTCTCGTGACCCAGGATGTCGAGCTGATCGGCGGCACGCTGCGAGACAACGTCGCGCTGTTCGACCGCAGCGTGCCCGATGGGCGACTCCGCGACGTGTTCGGGGAGCTCGGGCTGCAGGCGTGGTTCCGCGCCCTGCCGGACGGATTGGACACGCGACTCGGCCTCGGCGGGAGGGGCGTGTCGGCCGGCGAGGCGCAGCTCGTCGCGCTCGCCCGCGTCTTCTTGAAGGACCCGGGGCTGGTCGTCCTGGACGAGGCGTCCTCGCGGCTCGACCTCGCGACTGAGCGTCTACTCGAACGGGCCATGACGCGCCTGTTGCACGGTCGTACGGGCGTCGTGATCGCACACCGGCTCACGACCGTCGAACGCGCCGACCTCATCGCGATCTTGGATGAGGGACGAGTCGCCGAGCTGGGTCGGCGCGACGAGCTCGCGAGCGACCCGGCGTCCCGCTTCGCGGGGCTGCTTCGCGCCGGCATGGCGGAGGCACTCGCATGAGTCCCGTCAGGGTGCTGATCGACCTGATCAGCTTCAGCCGTGCGTACTTCGCGATCTGCGTGTTCTGGGCGACGCTCGTATTTGTCTTCGTGCCCATCCTTGTCGGGTTCGCGACCGCGGCCTTCTTCGACGCGCTGGCCGGCCAGCCCGCCGGCCTGAACGCGTGGACCGCGATCGCCCTGCTGGTGGCCGTCCAGATCGCGGACGCGGTCTCAAGCCCAGTCCTCGGCAATCCGTGGAGCTCGTTGCAGCAGAAGAGCCATGTGCTGATGCGACGGAATCTCTTCGCGGGCGTCTTGCGCGGCTACGGCCGCTATGGCCTGCCCGAATCTGTCGGCGAGACCATCAGCCGATTCCGCGACGATCCAGAGATCATCGCCGACGCGCTGGACGCGGTCTGCGACTTGATCGGTCGCTCGTTCTTCGCCGTCGCCGCGGCGGTTGTGATGTGGCGGATCGATCCCACGATCACCGCCGCGCTGTTCGTGCCACTGCTGCTGAGCTCGATCGTCACCAGGGCGCTCGAGAGCAAGATCGCGGCGTACCGGGCGGCAGCTCGCGACGCGGCAGGCCGGGTCAGCGGATTCCTCGGAGAGCTGTTCGCTGCGCAGCTCGCGCTACGGGTGGCTGGCGCGACCGGACACGCGGTCGCGCACCTACGCGAGCTGGGTGATGCGCGCCGCCGACACGCCCT
>JACDAF010000086.1 GCA_013695575.1 Chloroflexota bacterium
TGCCGCTCTCCGGTTGCTGGCCGATGCCATGCACGAACACGATGCCGATGCGCTCGTGGGTGGGGCGCGTCGGCACCGCGTCCCGCAGGGCGGCATGGCGCACCGGCGGGTTCGACCGCATCGCCCGATAGTGTGACCGGCATCGACCGCCGGGACGCGATTAGGGTGCGCGGCAACAGCAAGCCGTTCCAGGCGCCGGACATCACACGGGAAGCAGCAGTCCCGCAGAGAGCAGCACGCCGTAGAGCAGATGCAGGCGGCTCGTGCCGGCGAGCGCGCTGTTGAGCTCGCGCCCGGTCTGGTGCGACACCGTGTCGCCGAGCCTCTGCGCGAGCGGGGCGGTGAGCGCGACGAGGAAGACGCCGAGCGGCAACGCCTCGAGCGCCCAGGCCACGAGAGGGATGAGGTACGCGACAGCGAGCAGCACTGCGTACCACACCCGGGTGCCAAGGCGGCCCAGCAGCACCGCGAAGGTGCGCTTTCCCGCGACGCGGTCCTGCTCGAGGTCGCGCAGGTTGTTCACCACGAGGATCGCGGTGACGATGCAGGCGACCGGGACGGACGCCCACCAGGCGGCCGCGGAGACGCCTCCCGTGTGCAGGTACTCCATGGTGACGACGGGAACTATCCCGAAGAAGACGAAGCAGACGAGGTCGCCCAGGCCGTGGTACCCAAGCGGCCATGGGCCGCCGGTGTACAGGACGCCGGCCGCGATCGACACGATGCCGACGATGAGCACCGGCACGCCACCCACCGCCACCAGGTAGAGCCCGAGCGCGGCGCCGAGCGCGAAAGCGAGCGCTGCGGCGATGGTCATGGCACGTGGCGTCACGAGTCCCTGGGCGGTCGCGCGCGGTGGGCCGAGGCGATCGGAGGTGTCGGCACCCCGAAGATGGTCCGACACGTCATTCGCGTAGTTCGTGCCGATCTGGATCAGCAGTGACGCCGACAGGGCCGCCGCGAAGACGTCGGCACGGAAGGCACCGCGCGATCCCGCGACCGCCGAGCCGACGAGCACCGGAACGACCGCCGCGGCCAGCGTCCGTGGCCGTGCGGCATCGATGAACACGCGCGCCCTCACGCGCGCGGCGTCACCCGCTCCATCCATGCCACGAGCGCGGCGACGAGCCCCTTCACCTGCTCGCGCGTGCGCTCGTCCGTGAGCGCTCCCGAAGCGTCGAATTTGTCCTTGGCGAGCGCGACGTAGACCCACGGCGAGGGCAGCGTCAGCACGTCCATGTACGTGAGGGATTGCCTGAGCTGCAGCTGGGCGCGGGTCGTACCCCAGGGACCATCCGAAGCGCCCATGATCGCGAGCGGTTTCTGCTTCAGGGCCGACTGACCAGCGGGCCGTGACACCCAGTCGAGCGCGTTCTTCAGGACTCCGGGGACGCCCCAGTCGTACTCGGGCGTCGCGATGAGCACCGCGTCGGCCTGCCGGATCCGCTCCTTCAACGATGCGACCGGCGCGGGATCGCCGATGGCCTCGACATCCTGGTCGAATAGCGGGATGTCCTTCAGCTCGCCGATCTCGATGGTCGTGCCGGCCGGTGCCAGACCCTGCGCCGCGACGAGCAGGCCGCGGTTGTACGAAGCTCTCCTGAGGCTGCCGCAGATGCCGAGGATCCTCATGACGCTCCCCTTTCGGTCGCCAGCGGACGCATCGTCCTGATCGCCTCGTCGCGCACCAGCCTGCGGATCTCGTCCCGCAGCGCGTGGAAGCGAGGTGTGGCCATGATGTCAGGCGCGCGCGGGCGTGGCAGGTCGACCTGGAGCTCCTGCTTGATCCGTCCGGGCCGCGCCGTCATCACGAGCACGCGATCGGCGAGGAACACGGCCTCATCAAGGTCGTGCGTGACGAAGAGGACGGTGCGCCGATCGCGCTCCCAGATCCCCGTGAGGAACTCCTGCATCAGCCCCCGGGTCTGCGCGTCCAGCGCTCCGAACGGTTCGTCCATGAGGAGCACCGCGCTGTCGAGCGCGAGCACCCGCGCCAGCGACACGCGCTGCCGCATACCGCCGGAGAGCTCGGCGGGGTAACGCCTGCGGAACTCCGTGAGTCCGACGCGCTCGAGCAGGCGGTCGACACGCTCGCGGATCTCGCGCGCGGGACGGCCGGCCATGCGAATACCAAAGGCGATGTTGTCCTCGACACGCAGCCACGGGAAGAGCGCGGAATCCTGGAACACGACGGCGCGCTCCGGGCCGGGTCGCGTCACCTCCCGGCCACCGACCGTGACCCTTCCGGCCGTCGAGGCGGTGAACCCGGCGACGAGATCGAGCGCGGTGGTCTTCCCGCACCCGGACGGACCGAGGAGCGTGACGAACTCGCCGTCCGGCACCGTGAACGTGCAACCGTCGAGTGCCGTGACCGCGTCCCGTCCGCGGCCGAAGGTCTTCCGGACATCGCGCAGCGCGATCTCAGCCACGAAGCGTTCCAAGCCGGTTCCAGGCGAGCACGCGCAGGCGGATGAGGAGGATGAGCCGGTCCGAGACGAACCCGAGCAGCCCGATGCTGAACATCGTGGCCAGCATCACGTGCGGCGCGAAGAACTGGTACGCGTCGAACAGGAGGTATCCCAGTCCCGAGCGCACGCCGATGAACTCCGCGACGACCACCAGGACCCACGCGACGCCCATCGAGAGGCGCAGACCTGTGAAGATCGCCGGGAGCGCAGCGGGCAGGATCACGCGGACCAGGCGCTGGAACGGACCGGCGCCCATCATGAGCGCGCTCCGGACGATCCGTTGATCGATCTGTCGCACGCCGTAGCTTGTATTCACCACGGTCGGGAAGAACGCCGCGAGGGCGATGAGGTAGATCGCGGGGCGATCGCCAAGGCCGAAGAGCACGATCGCGATCGGCACGAAGCCGGTGATCGGGATGTTCCGCAGCAGCTGGATCGTTGGATCGACCACGCGCTCGAACGTGCGCGAGGAGCCGATGCCGATGCCAACGGGCACCGCCGCGGCCACCGCGAGCGCGAATCCGGCATACACGCGGATGAGGCTCGCGGTCGCGTGCTCAGGCCAGTCGCCGCTGTAGCGGCCTGCCGCGCCGCTGTTCGCGAACACGAGGTCGAGGAGCGTCGCGCTGACCTCGCCGGGCCCCGGGAGGAGCTCCGCGCGGACGAGGCCGGCAGAGACCGAGAGCTGCCAGAGCACGAGGAGCGCCGCAGGCAGCGCGGCGTAGGTCAGGACGTCGCGAGCGCGCTCACCAGCTGGCGACGTCGGCCACCGGCTTCCCGGCGGCCTTCGCGAGGAACGAGAGCTCGACATATTCGTCAACTTTGGAGGAAAGATCCGCGGTGTGGAGCCGGAGGTCGCGCATGACCCGCTCCGTCGAGCGGACCGCGGCGACGTCGACGCGATGATCGAAGGTGAGGAACTCGTAGCTCTTCCGCACGACCGCCTCCGGCAGCTCGCTGTATCTCACCTCGCGCGCGAGACCGTGCGCAGGATCGTCCGCGATCTGCCGCATCGCATCGTAGTGAGCCGACACGAGGTCCTGCACGTCCTCGGGGCGCTCCCTCACGAGCTTGCGCGTGGTGATGAAGCCGACGTCGAAGTGACCGAGCGCGGTGCTCTTGGCGTGCTCGAAGAGCGTCACCTTGTCCTGCAGCAGGCCCTGGGCGGCGAACAGCGAGAGCGCGGCAGCCATCTCGATCTGCCCCGCCGCGAGCGCGTTCACGTGCTCGTTGAACGGCACATTGACGATGTCGACGTCCTTCTCGGCGTCGATCCCGTTCGCCTTCAGCCGCTCGAGGAGCGACACATACTGGAGGGAGGCCGTGGGGACGCCGATACGGAGAAGAGTCGCACCCCTCCGGCCAACGCGGCGGCCCAGGCCCGCCCAGTCGCCGGGCACGGCACTCGAGCCCTTCGGCGTGACGAAGGTGACGTAGCCGCCCGCGTAGCCGCAGACCATCGCGAGGTCGACGCCACGGGACATCGCCTGCACGAGCTGCACTTTCGTCGGCGCGGCCAGCAGGATGTCGCCCGTCGAGAGGGCGGCGAGGAGCGCGGCACCGTCGGGGAAGAGCGAGACCTCGAACCGGATGCCGTGTCTCGGCCCCACCTCGTCGTACAGCGGCACGAGATTGCCGAGCTGACGCGCCAGGTG
>JACDAF010000096.1 GCA_013695575.1 Chloroflexota bacterium
GCCACGGCGCGCACGGCAGCCGCAAGGTCCGCCTCGCCGACGATCGGGATCGTGTCGATGCTGATCTTTTCGCCGCGGATGTTGTGGCGGTCGGCTTCGGAGATCGCGCCGACCGCGACCTGCCCGACCTGCGCCCCGCCGCCCACGACGATGATCCGCTTCCCGAACACCTCGATCATCGGCGGGACGAGCTCCACGGAATCGAGAACATCGAGCGCCCGGAGGTCGGCGAGCAGCCGGTCCGGCGTCGTCTCCGCGTCGAGCTCGACCTCCAGATGCACCACCGCGCGGTCGCCGCGCTCCGGGATGTCGACCGCGCTGATGTTGCCACCGTGCGCGAGGATGACCTCGGTGATCCGGTGTAGCGTGCCCGGCTGATCCGAGCCGGTGCACGCGAGAGCGACGACGTTCGGTGAGGCCATCACGGGAAAGCCTACCGATAGGGGTCTCCCTACCCCGCAGGCCGGCCCCGCGCCTTGACCTCGAGGAGCTCCGCCTCCTTCTTCTTGACCTCGGCGTCCTCACGGACCGACGCGATCGCCTCGTTGATGACGCGCGCGAGGAGCGAGATGACGAACCCGTCGACCACCCACGCGAGGACGGGCCGCGCCGGTCACCCGACGTGGCCGGACGGGCGCACGATCGTCGGCCGGAAGAGCGCGGCGAGCGCGAGACCGACCCAGGTGCCGAAGCACAGGTGGCACGAGACAAGCCTGCCCAGGTGCTCGTTGCGCGCGGCCGCCGCGTCGCGCAGCCCGTTGAAGAGCCACGACTCGACGACGATGAACGTGATCTGGTGGCACGCCGCAGCCAGGGCAAAGAGCCTCGCCACCCGGCTCGGAGTTGCATCGCGTGTGCCGCCGCGGCGAGCGAGGGCAGCGTCCGACCGCTGAAGTCGCACAGGCCCCGCAGGCGTCGATCCGAGGTCGGGCGTCGTCGAGCGAGAGGCTCGACGGGACCGCTGGTCCCGGACGGCGGCCCGCAACGAGGGCCCGCGCGGGGTAGACCGATGGACCGTCGGGGTCCGTAGGGGTACTTCGCAGGCACTGCGCGACATGCCATCGTCGGTGCGATGGAAACACAGCCGAGGGAACCGACCGTGAACTACCTGCTGGGCTCATTGCCGGCTGCCGAGATGAGGGCACTTCGTCCGCGGCTGCGCCACGCGAACGTGGAGCGCGGCCGCGAGATTTACGCACCCGGCGCTCCGATCCGCGAGCTGTACTTCCCGACGAGCGGCCTCATCTCGATGATCGCGACGCTCCGGTCGGGCCGCTCCATCGAGGTCGGGACCGTGAGCCGCGAGGGCGTGACGGGACCGCCGATGTACCGCGGTGCCACGAATCCGCAGTACCGGGTCTGCGGGCAGATCGCGGGCGAAGGCTACGTCCTCGACGTCGACGGCTACCACGAGCTGTATGGGCACAGCGCGGCGTTTCGGACCGCCGTCGAGCGCTACCTACACGTCCTCATGACCATGATGGCGCAGACAGCCGCGTGCAACGGCGCGCACGATGTGACCCAGCGGCTCGCGAAGTGGCTCCTCATCTCCCATGACGCGTCGGACGGACCGGAATTCGCTCTCACGCAGGAGTACCTCGCGATCATGATCGGCGTGCAGCGTCCGACGGTGACGCTCGCCGCCGGAGAGCTGCAGCGCGCCGGCCTGATGAGCTATCGGCGCGGCAAGATCCGGCTGCATGACCGCGACGCGATCGCGAAGCGGGCGTGCGAGTGCTACGACACGGTCAGGAACGAGATGGGCACCCTGCTCCGCGCTCCCCTGCCCGAGGTACGCGTCGCCGTCTGATCCCCGCGTGCGAGCGCCGATACCTATTTAGGATGTATACTTAAGACTATATACTCACGGTGTGGTCGTCCTTGCGCGTACCCCGCCGCGCGAACGGGCGCTGACCCCGCGCCAGCGTGAGGTCATCCGGCTCGTCGCGCGGGGCGCGCCGAACAAGGACATCGCGCGGACCCTCGGGATCACCGAGCAGGGGGTCAAAGCTCACGTCTCGCGGCTTCTCGAGCGCTACGGCGTGAGCAACCGCGTCGAGCTCGTACGGGTCACGCGCGCATGGGAGGAAGCCGACTCGCGCACCATGGGCTCGCTGGCGCCGCGTGTGGGGAGGCTCCGCGAGGGGCTCGACGGGGACGCGATCGACGACCTCGCCCGCGACCGGATTCGCGAGGAGGCCATCGGCGAGGCCGAACGCATGCTCTCGCCCGGCGTGCACCCCGAGATCGTGGCTCGGATCGCCCGGCTTGCTCGGACGCTCCGCGAGCTCGACGTCGCCATCGTCCTCGCGCAGGAGCTGCCGGACGAGGGCGGCACGCCGATGATCGACCTTGTCCGCCGTCGCGTCAGTGCTGCCAAGGAGCTCGCGGACGGGCTCATCGAGACTCTCGGCGCGCGTGCCGACGCGCTCTAGCTTCCTTCCCGCGCGCGCCGCTGGTGCCGCGTCCGCCGGCTGACCGCGATCCTCCGTCAGCGCTGTCCCCGCTGCCTCGTCGCCCCGGCGTTCGCGGGGCTGCTGCGCATGCACGAGCGGTGCCCCGGCTGCGGTCTCGTCTTTCAGCGCGAGCCGGGCTACTACACCGGCGCGATGGTCCTGAGCTACGCGATCGGCGTGCCCGTGCTCGCGCTGCTCAGCGCCGGGGTCCTATGGCTGACCCGCTGGCCGGTGGAGTGGGCACTCCTCGGTGCCGACGCGATCTTCCTGGGCATCGCGCCGCAGGTGTTCCGCTACTCACGCATCCTCTGGATCCACTTCGATCAGGCGGTGGATCCGGCGGAGCGATAGCGGCGGGCGCCGAGCGACACGCGTTCGGGCGCTCGATGTGCACCGGAATAGCGCGGCGGTGCCGAGCCATCGTTATCGTCCGCGCGTGCCCCCGATGCGGTTCGGACTCGATTTCGGCACGTCCAACACGACGCTCGCCGTCGCCGACGATGCGGTCGTCCGCGTCCTGCCGCTCGATCCCGACGTGGGTGCCACCATGCCCTCCGTCCTCTACATCCGGCGCGACGGCAGCGCCCGGGTCGGCCACGGCGCGATCGACGCCTTCCTTGCGGACAATGCCGCGCGCGGGCCGGTCACACGCGAGTTCAAGCTGCTCGGCGTGCGCGTCCCCTCGAGCGACCCGGAGCAGCCGACGGTCGAGGCTCACATCTACACCGACCTCGCGTCTCCCGGCCGCTTCTTCCAGTCGCTGAAGACGTTCCTGGGCGATCCCCTGCTCCAGCCCACGAACGTGTTCGGCGATGCGAAGGGCCTGCAGGACCTCATCGCGATCGTCCTGGAGCACGTCCGCCGGCGGGCGCACGAGCTCGTGGGGATCTGGCCCGCGGATGTGACGCTCGGCCGGCCGGTCGAGTTCATCGGCGGGCCCGAGGCCGAGGCGCGCGCGGTGGCGCGCTTGGAGGAGGCCGCCCGGCTCGCTGGCTTCAGCGGCGTGCGATTCGAGCTCGAGCCGATCGCGGCGGCACGCGCCGCGGACGTGCCAGCCGGCACCGCGGTCGTGTTCGACTTCGGTGGCGGCACGCTCGATCTGTGCGTCACACGCCGCGAGAAGGAACGTATCGAGATCCTGGCGACCGCCGGAGCGGATATCGGCGGCGATCGCATGACCCAGCTCGTCATCGACGAGACGGTCGCGCCGCGGCTCGGTGCGGACGCGGAGTGGGGACCAAAGCGGCTGGTGCTCCCCCGTTTCGTCACGAACGCGATCG
Organism: Chloroflexota bacterium; assembly: GCA_013695575.1. GTDB lineage: Bacteria > Chloroflexota > Limnocylindria > P2-11E > P2-11E > JACDAF01. The sequence goes on from JACDAF010000096.1 coordinate 3,737, forward strand.
GCGACTGGCGCGCGCTGTCAGCGCTGAACGAGAAGGGGCTCCTCGACGCGCTCGACGACCTCATCCGGGCCGGCGCTCCGCGCCGGGAGCTCTTGGCCCTGCGGAGCGCGATCGAGCTCCAGCTCGGGTACGAGATCTTCGCGGTGGCCGACGCCGCGAAGTGCGACCTGTCGGAACAGCCTTCGGCCCTGGTCACGTTCCACCGCGGCCTGGTAGACGTCGACGCCCTCGTGACACGACGCCGCTTCGAGATGCGCATCGCGCCGCTCCTGGACCGGGTCGCGGCACTGCTCGGCACGGTGCTCGAGCGCGCAGATGTCCGGCACGGCGCCGTCGTCGAGGTCGTCTGCACGGGAGGCTCGAGTGCGATCCCGGCGGCCCGCGCCCTTCTCGAGCGCACCTTCCCGCAGGCGCGCGTCCGCAACACTGACCTGTACCGGAGCGTCGCCGCCGGACTAGCCGTTTCCTAATGTCGCGAGCGCGCGGGCCAGTACCCTTGCGTCGTGACGGACCCCCGGGCGATCGCCATGCGTCTCGGACAGGTGGGCGTCTGGACCACGCTGCTCGACGCGTGGCCCGCGAAGCGCGGCGCAGCGTTCGCGCGGGAGGTCGAGCGTCTCGGCTACCGCGCGCTCTGGATCCCGGAGACCGCGGTCAGCAAGGACGTCTACGCGCACGCCGCGCTGTTGCTCGGCGCGACCGAGCGTCTGATCGTCGCGACGGGCATCGCCAATATCTGGGCGCGCGATCCGGTGGCGATGCGCAACGGCGAGCGCGCCCTCGCTGAGGCGTACCCCGGACGGTTCCTGCTGGGCCTCGGGGTGAGTCATGAGCCGGCCGTCAAGCGGCGCGGCGGCACGTACGAACGGCCGCTCGAACGCATGCGCGAGTACCTGGCCTCGATGGATCGCGCGCGCTACGCCGGCCCGGAGCCGGCCGAGCCCGCGGCGCGCGTCCTGGCGGCGCTCGGCCCCCGGATGCTGGCCCTCGCGGCCGAGCGCACGGCCGGAGCGCACCCCTACTTCGTCCCCGTCGAGCACACGCCGTTCGCGCGAAAGATCCTCGGACCAGCGCCACTCCTTGCCGTTGAGCAGGCGGTCCTGCTCGAAACAGACGTGCAGCGCGCTCGCGCGGCCGCGCGCGCGCACATGGCGGGCTACCTGCGGCTCGAGAACTACGCAAACTCGCTGCGCCGGATGGCCTGGTCCGACTCGGACATCGCCGGACCGAGCGACGGCCTCGTTGACGCGATCGTCGCGCACGGCGAGGTGGCAGCTTTGGTCGCACGCGTGCGGGCGCATCTCGACGGCGGCGCCGATCACGTGTGCGTCCAGGTGCTGAGCGACGATCCGCTCCCGGTCCTGCGCGAGGTCGCGGCCGCCCTCATGTAGCGCGGATCTGGCGTCGGCGGCAGCCTCGCGTGTCCTGGAAGGAGGCACCGGTCAGCGCGTGCTGACGGTGAGCCCTTCAAGCAGACCGTGCCCGATGGAGGCCGCCCGCTCGCCGCGCACCTGGCCGAACTCCTCCTCCGCAAGCAGGCGATCGAGCCATTCGTCCGGGAGTGAGGCGAGCCACGGATCGATCTGCGTCCGGTGCGCCGCGAGCGCGCGCTTCTTGCGCGCGAGCTGCGGACGCACGTCGACGAGCGTCGTGACGTCCTCGTCGGGCATCCCGAGCGTCCCGCTGTCCTCGAACGGGAACGGCTGCTCGACACCCGCAGCTCTCATCTCGGAAAGCAAGGTCATGAACGCGCTCCGCGACGGGCCCGCGTAGTACAGCCGGACGCCCGGGACGCGGTCGAACGCCGCGGTCGCGCAGCGGCTGATCTTGCGGTGGTCGGGATGCCCGTACACGCCGCCTGGCTCGAAGGTGACGACGACATCGGGCCGCAGCTCGGCAAAATGCGCGGCGATCCGCTCGACCACCTCATCGTCGCGCGCCGTCGCGAAGGCTCGAGGGTCCGCGTTGCCGGCCGACCCTTCCATTCCGCTGTCGCGGTACCCGAGGAACCGCACGTCGTGCACGCCCAGCTCGGCGCAGGCGGCGCGCAGCTCGGCCTCACGGACTTCGCCGAGGGTCTCCGGCGTCGCGAGCGACGGATCAGCGATCTCGCCCGCCTCGCCGCGTGTCGCGCAGATGGCCACGACCCGTGCGCCGGCGTCGACGGCGGAGGCGACGCTGCCGCCGGCAGCGAAGGTCTCATCGTCCGGATGCGCGAAGACAGTGACGAGCGTCGGCGTCATCCGTGCGGGGCTCGGCGCACCTCGATGCCCGCGTCGCCGCGGCGGACCTCATAGGCAGGCTGGTCGAAGGTCGCCGGCCCGCGCGCGACGCGGCCGGTCCGGAGGTCGAAGCGCGAGCCGTGGCATTGGCATTCGATCTTGTCGCCCACGAGCTTGCCGTGCTCCGCGAGCGAGCAGCCGGCATGCGCGCAGGTGTCGTGCAGCGCGTAGACCGTGTCGCCACGCTTCACGACGACGATCGACTGCGCGCCTGCTCTCGCCTTCGCCGGCGCGTCCTCGGGGAAGCTGGCCGGCTCGAGCGCCGACCACTTCCCGCCGCCGCCGCGCCAGGCGTGGCGATCGACCATGTAGCCCTGGCCGAAGACGACCTCACCACCGATGTAGGCACCGATCACGAGCAGCACGTAGCCGACGATCGCCGCGATCATGGCGTGGTCGTTGGTCCCGGCGACGATCTCGAAGCGGACCAGCACCGAGGCCAGGTAGAAGATCGTCGAGAAGAACATCAGGAGGGAGTGGATCGTCGCGTAGCGGCGCGTCTTGCCATCCGTGCCCGTGTAGTCCGCGATACCGGTGGCCGCCGCGGCCAGCATCCCCACGAAGCCGAGGAGCGTCGCCCAGTTGGCACCATCGACCTGGTCGATGAGGTCGAGGAACAGCGCGGCCGAGAATGCGCCGACCGGCAGGTCGGTGACCACCGGATGGAGCGCGTGACCGAGCCAGGTGCCATGGAGGAGGTCCTTCACCGGCGGGACCGGGCGCAGTACCGCGAGGTAGATCTTCTGAAGGAGCTCGCCGACCCCGTCGGCCCATTCCTGGCGGTCAAGGATGCCGTTCACAAGCCGCCGGATCATCGTCATACCTCCTGCAGGCACCGCCTCGCGCGCAGCGCGAATGTACTCGGGGCAGACTGCGTGGTGTGCTGATCGCCGGACGCGAGCTCGCGCTCACGAACCAGGACAAGGTCTTCTTCCCCCGGACGGGGCATACGAAGGGCGACCTCGTGCGGTACTACGTGGATCTCGCGAGTGCCGTGCTGAACCACGTGGAGCGCCGGCCGATGCAGATGAAGCGCTACCCGAACGGCGTCGACGCGGACTTCTTCTACCAGAAGCGGGTACCGGTGCCCCATCCCGACTGGCTCGAGACCGTACGCATCGAGTTCCCGAGCGGCCGCAATGCGGACTTCCCGGTCATGAGCGAGGCCGCGGGACTCGCCTGGTTCGCGAACCTCGGCTGCATCGAGCTCCACACCTGGCACTCGCGCGTCTCGGACATCGAGCGGCCCGACTACCTGCTCATCGACCTCGATCCGAGCGAGGGCAACCCCTGGGCGCACGTACGCGAGATCGCGCTCGCCGTGCGCGACGTCATGAGCGGTCTGGGCCTGCCGACCTATCCGAAGACGTCCGGAGCGACGGGTCTGCACATCCTCACACCGATCGAGGTGGAGCTGGAGTTCCCTGAGGTGCGCCGGCTCGCCAAGAAGATCGCGCAGCTCATCGAGGCGAAGGTGCCCACGATCGCGACGACCACGTGGAAGGTCGCCGATCGCAGCGGCGTATTCGTGGACTACGGGCAGAACGCCCGCGACCGCACGATCGCATCCGCGTACTCCGTCCGCCCGGTACCGGACGCGCGTGTGTCGGCCCCGCTGCGCTGGGACGAGGTCGTCGACGTGGAGCCGGCGGATTTCACCATCGACACGATGCGCGAGCGCGTCCGTCGCGTCGGCGACCTCACCGCCGATCTGTGGGACCACCGCACGAGCCTCGTCCCCCTGTTCGAGCGCGTCGGGCTCCGGCCCCCGGGCGAGGGGCCGAAACCGCGAACGCGCACCGGGCCGCCGCGCGATTGGAGAAGGGAGTACGCCGCGAAGAAGGAGCAGGCAGAGCGCGGCTAGCCTCGGAGCAAGCCCTCGAGCGTGGGATCGCCCTGGCGGGCCGCGCCGGTGACCTGATCCCACGTGCATTGCCGCGGCTCCTTGTCCTGCCGGAACCGGAGAAATCGCGTCCCGTGCCGGAAGCGATCAGCCTCCATCTTGTCGAAGCGCACTTCGCAGACAAGGGCCGGTCGGACCTCGACCCACGGCAGATCCTTGCCCTGCGACCAGCGGCTCAGCGAACCCGGCACACGATCGCCGGTCAGGTGGCCACTCTCGGCGAGCGGCGGCAGCAGCTCCTGCAGCTGCTTCTGCAGCGTGGCAGGGATGCCGCTGGTGTGCCCGACGAAGTCGAGGGTCCCATCGTCGCGGTACATCCCCAGCAGGAGCGTCGCGATGCGCGTCCCGCTCGTGCGGAAGCCGATGATCACGCAGTCGGCCGTGCGGTGGTGCTTCACCTTCACCACGGCGTCGCGCGACCCGGGGAGGTACGGCAGGTCGAGCTTCTTCGCGATGACACCATCGAGTCCGATCGACTCGAGCCGCTGGAGCCAGTGCCCGGCCACGTCCCGGTCACGGCTGTACGGGGAAAGCGTGAAGCCGTTCGCGACGCGCTCGAGCTCGGGACGGCGCTCCGCGAGCGGCCGCCGGTGGACGGCGTCGCCGCCCCACAGCAGCACGTCGAAGACGATGAACGTCGCCGGCGTCTCCGCGGCGAGCCGCCTGATGCGGCTCTCCGCGGGGTGCAGGCGGAGCTGCATCAGGTCGAACTCGAGCTTGCCGTCCTGCTGGATGACGATCTCGCCATCGAGCGCCGAGCGCGGCGGCAGCAGGTCGCCGAGCGCGCGCAGCTCCGGGAAGTAGCGCAGCAGCGGCCGGCCGTTCCGACTCCAGAGCGCGAGCTCCCCGCCGTCGTTCTCCAGCACCCCGCGGAACCCGTCCCACTTCGGCTCGTATTGCCAGCGGTCTCCGGCCGGCAGCGACTCCACCAGCAGCGCCTCCTGCGGCGGGAACGGCACGTCCGGGCCCGGGGGCATCAGGAAGGGCTGGTCGGCACTGCGCGCGAGCGACCGTGCATGGGATCGCTTTACGTGCCAGGCGTCGGGGTAGGGCTACGGCGCGGCGGCGCCGGCGGGACCACCAGGTCCTGGCCGAAGAGCGCGTCCCGCGGCGTAGCCTCGAGGAAGTTCAGGATGCCGGCCGCGATCGCGCGCGCGAGGCGATCCGGCTCGTCGACGATGAGGCCGCGATCGTTGTCGTTCGAGAGGAAGCCCATCTCGAGGATGACCGACGGGGTGAACGGTGACGTGGAGTTGCGCACCCGGCTCCAGCTGTGCGCGTAGTAGCCGCGCATCCCGCCGGAGATCCCGGCCGCGTCGTAGGCGAGGCCGGTCGCGGCCGCATACACCTCGGTGAGGTGACGCTGCAGCGCGTCCTCATGCGGCGTGCGCCGCGAGCTGTGCGCGAGCTTGAATCCGCTCTTGTCGCCGGTGCCATCGCCGTCCGAGTGGAGCGCCACGAACGCATCCGCGACGTACCCGGGCGGGATGACCGTCGGCAGCACGTCGGCGGAGATGCCCTTTGCTCGGAGGATCGCCGCGACGCGCTCCGCGATATCGAGATTGGTCTCCCACTCCGTGTAGCCGGCCCAGCTCGTGCCGGTCTGATCGATGAGCTGTCGGAGCTCCGGCGGCGCCTCGCTCGTGCGCCAGTGGCCGGCCTGGATGCCGACCTTGCGCGGTCCGGAGATCGCCGGCTTGGGGATCCGGACCCAGCCGGGGGGGTCCCCTGGCTGCGTCTTGGCGCCGGCGGCCGCGACCGCCGCTGCGGTGTCCCCGCCTGGAGCTGATTGCCCCTCGGCGACCTCGGCCTCGACCGCGGTGGTGCTCGGCCGTGTTGCCTCGAGCGCCCGCGTCGATCCGTGCAGCGCCGGGAGCGCCATTCCGCTCCAGAGGCCCGAGAGGCCGATGGAGCCGGCGATGAAGGCGCCGGCCAGCAGCGCGATGCGGAGCGCGCGCAACTGGTCGGCCGTCGAGCGGCCTGCACTCCGGTGCGCGCGCAGGTGGGGCTGGGCGTCCCTACCGATCCTCACTCGACCCCATGGTATTTGGCTGCCGTCACGCGCGGCGCGCCTTCTCCTCGGTCCTGCGCTTGTTGGACCCGCCCTTCTGGGCGTTCGCCTTCTCCTCGAGACGCTTCTTGGTCTCCTTCGAGCTGCTCGTAGGTTTCTGGCCTTCCTGGTTGCGCGGCATCTTGCCGGGCATGTGAGCCTCCTCCGTGTCGTGGTCGCGCGATGCTACGTGGAGTGCACGACCGGGGCCGCTGGCTTGGCGACCAGCTGCGCACGCTTGGATCGGGACGCCGGCTCGACGTCGGCTGCGGTACGGGCGGTCACCTCCAGCGCGGTGACGCGGGCATCGATCTCGACGCCGGGCGCGTGCTCGCGGCACGCGAGCGCTCCCGCCTCGTCGCCGTCGCTGACGCGCATGCGCTGCCATTCGCCGACGGAACGTTCGGCACCGCGTACGCGATCCGCATGCTCAACGACGCCGGCAGCATCGACGCGCTCCTGCTCGAGATCCGCCGCGTGCTCGCGCCGGATGGCCGACTCCTCGTGTACACGCGGGCGCGGCCCGCGGAGGGTGACCGGCTTGATCGCGCCAATGGCGGGAAGAGGCTGGGGGTCCACTTCCGGTCCGTGCGCGCGATCACGGATCCCGAGGAGCCCGGGGGTGTGCTCTTCGTCGCGGATCGCTAGTGGCGTGTCCCAAGAATGGTCTGCTGGTTCCGGGACCGCCCTAGATCGACCCGGCAACGAGCACCGGGATCCCCGGCAGCGGGAGATCGCGGACCGCGCGACCGCCCGGGTCGATCAGAGCGACACGCGGCTTGCCGCGCACGGCGAGGTACATGCGCTCGCCAACGCGAGCGAATTGTCCGCACTCCACGCCGACCTGCCGCACGCCGTCGGCGACGACGAAGCGTGCGGCGAGGTCGGTGTTCCCGGTGCACGCGTGCAGCGCACCGTCCGGCGCGCTCGCGAGCGAGCTTTGCACTGCCGCGAGCCCGCGCAGCGGGCGGTCGGTCCCGGGGCTGGTCACACCGATGAGCACCTCGCGGGGCTTCGCCTCGCCCGCCACCCCGACGAGCAGCCGCGCCGCGGCCGGGCTGCTGTCCCACTGAGCGAGGTAGGCCACCTCGTTGCCGGGGGTCAGGTACGCGATGGGCTGGCCGAGCGTGACGCGCCCGGTCAGCCGCGCGACGACGCGGGTGTCCAGCCGCGCGAGCGTGTTCGTGCTGTATGCCGCGAGCGAGTTGACACTCGCCGCATCCCGGGAAGTCTCGTTGCGAGCCGCGATCGGCACGAGCAGCTCGCCGCCACGCACGACGGGCTGCCCGGGAAGGGCGTCCAGCTCCGAGATGGCGACCTCGCGCCTCGCCTGAACATCGACCTTCGTGATCGCACCGCCTGTGGGGCTCGTGCCGACGAGCAGGACCTCCGCCGGGCCGAGCGGCAGGATCCAGCTCGCGCGTCGCGACCGGATCTCACCGTACCGGACGCCGCTCGTCGGGTCCACGAGGAGGAGCATCCCGTCGTCGAGACCGACGTACAGCGTCTTGCGGTCGGGCGAGAGCGTGAGCGCCGAGATCCGAGCGCCGATGTCGAAGAGGGACCGCTCGCCGGAGATTGTGTCGATGACCTCGATCTCGCGCGCGGCGGTCTCGTCGTCGCTGCGGGAGATCGCGACATACAGGCGCGACCCCGGAGCCGCTTGCGTTCCGGGACCCAACGACCGCGAACCCACGAGCACACCGACGATCACGAGCGCGAGGAGCCCGACCGCAACGAGCACGCGCCGCATCTCTAGCGGTCAGTATGGTCGGCGACATGGACGAGCGGGTGGTGCTGACGAGGGAGCCGTTGAATGCGGAAACACCGCTCGATCGGCAAGTCGGTCCGATCACGCCGGTGGGGCGGCACTACGTCCGCAGCCACTTCAGCGCTCCGCCTCCACCGACGCACATAGCGTTCTCGGGCCTTCTCGCGGCGCCGTTCCGGATCACACCGGACGAGCTGCGCGCGCTGCCCGCGCGGACCCTCGCGGTCACGCTCGAGTGCGCGGGGAACGGCCGGTCGTTCCTGGATCCGCCCGCGCCGGGCGAGCAGTGGCGGCTCGGCGCCGTCGGGACGGCGGAGTGGACCGGCGTGCCGCTCGCGACGCTCGTCGCACGCGCAGCCCCGCTCCCGGCCGCGCGCGAGCTCGTGTTCCGCGGGGCTGACGCCGGAGTACCGAACGGACTCGTTCGAGAGATCGCGTACGAGCGCTCCCTGCCGGTGCCCGACGCGCTCGGCGGCGAGGCGCTGCTCGCGTACGCGATGAACGGCGAGCCGCTCGTGGCCGAGCACGGGGCGCCGGTACGGCTCGTCGTGCCTGGCAGCTACGGGATGGCCTCGGTCAAGTGGCTCGCGGAGGTGACCGCGGTCGCGGATCCGTTCCCCGGCTTCTTTCAACGTGATCGCTACGTCATCGACGGCGCGCCGCTGGGCGCCATCGAGCCGCGCGCGGTCATCGTCGAGCCCGCCGACAACGCTGAGCTCCGCGCCGGCCCGACACGGGTGCGTGGGTACGCTTGGTGCGCACGCGATCCGATCGCGGGCGTCGAGCTCAGCACCGATCGCGGCACCACCTGGGCCGCTGCGCGGCTGGCCGAGCCGCTCTCACCGTTCGCATGGCGGGAGTGGACCCACGAGTGGGACGCCCGACCCGGCCGGCGGATCCTCATCGCACGGGCCGTGACCCACCGCGGCGAGCGCCAGCCGCTCGAGCAGGTGGTCAACCCCCTCGGCTATTCGAACACGGCCGCCCAGCCGGTCCGCGTGAGCGTCGTGTGGCGTCACGACAACCGTTCCGGCGCGGGAGACTAGGCCCGTCGGCGCCGGCCGGCCGGATCCTCGGCCGGCCACAGCGATCGCAACGCGTGCACCACCGCCGAGAGGCGCGCGCGCAGCGGCTGACGGTCGGCCACGATCGCGTCCGAGGCGAGCGGGGTCCGACGGAGGCGCACCTGCAGCAGCAGGCGGTACAGGATCTCCCACTCTTCGTGGTCGAGCGCCGCGGACTCGATGCGCCGCGCGATGTCGTCGAGGTCCTCCTCGTCACGCGCCGCGCGTGCGAGCGCATCCTCGAGCTCCTGCGCCTCTTTGGACCAGGTCTGATTGGCTTCGGTAAAGGTGAGCTCACGCGTGATCGCCGCCTGCGCCCGCGCGAGCGGCTCACGCCTCGCCTGCAGCGAGAGATCCATCGGGTGGACGACCACATCCATATCGGGCGCGTGCAGCACGGTCAGTCGCTGCGGGACGAAACGGCGCACGCGGGCGCCGCCGAAGACCCCGAGCACGCGGCCCGGGACCTCGAAGGCCCAATGGGCGCGACGCTCGCTCGCGTGGATGCCGGCACGCTCGAGCGCCGAGCGCAGGTCGGCGACGACCGTTTCGTACTTGCCGGGCTTCACGGCGATCGCCAGATGCGCGGACTCGCGGCGCCGCGCGATCGCGACGAGGCGCGACATGGGAGCGACGACGAGCATCCAGAGCAGCACGATGAAGAGCCCGATCGCCGTCGGGTAGCCGCGTAGCGCCGCGCCGGCGAGCGCGCCGCCACGCACCGGCGGCGACTCGAGCCTCGATCCGAGCAGCCCGACGACAAGTGGGAGCACGAGCGCGAGAACGGCCATCGCCGGACGGATCCACGGCTCGACCCACTCCGGAAACGTCACGAACGCCAGCAGGAACGCGGCAACGCTCGGCCAGATGACGCTCACCAGGACGATCGGCCAAAGGAGCGAGCAGAGCGCCATCCCTGAGAGCAGCAGCGCTTTGTCCTTGGGCACGCGTCCGAACAAGGCAGTCGTCGCCCACGCGAAAGCGACGTTGAGGATCCTGCCGAGCTGCCGGCCGAGGAGCGCGAAGAGACCGCCGAGGGGGAGCATTGCCGCTGGCTCGGCAATAAGGGTGCCGCCGCGCGTCAGCCGGGGACGATGTCCAGACCCGCGCGCTGCCACGCCGCGAAGCCGCCGCGCAGGTTGCGCGCCTCGCGGCCGTCCGCCGCAAGCAGGCTCGCGGCAAGACTCGAGCGGACGCCACTCGCGCAGTACGCGACGATGGGACGATCTCGCGGGATCTCGCCCATCCGGCGGGATAGGTCTGGATAGGGAATGTGGATCGCGCCGGGCGCGTGACCGCCCGCCCACTCACCGGCCTCCCGCACGTCGAGCATCAGGTCGCCTGCGGTCGCGCGCTCCGCGGCGGCGCGCGCCTCGATCTGCTGGATCTGCGCGAGCGCCCGTCCGCTGGGTGCGGGGGTGATGTACCCGCGCACGTCGTCGTACCCGATCTCGGCGAGCTGGTCGCGCAGCCGTTCGGCCTGCTCGGCGTTCTCGGTGAGGATGGCGCACGGTGCTCCGAACCGGACGGTCGCGCCCACCCGAGACGCGAACCCGTCGTTGCCGACCACGTTGAGCGCGCCCGCGCGATGGCCCAGGCCGAAGATGTGCGGCGGCCGAGGGTCGAGCAGCACGAGCTGCTCATCGGCGAGCGCGGCCTCGGCCAGCTGACGCAGGGGAGCGCGTGCCACGGCGCCGGTGCCGCGCTGGTTGCGCTCGCGGACGTGCGGGTAGTACGCGGGAACGGCCGGCAGCTCGTGCGAGATGACCCGCCGGAACGAGTCGAAGTCGGACATCGCGGCGCGCGCAACGTGATTGTGATGCCGCTCGAAGCCGAGCGTCGTCCACCGCGAGCCGGCGACCGCCCCGCTGCATGAGCTCCCACCACCGTGTGTCGGAAAGACGGCAAGGTGGTCCGGCAGCGAGAGCACGCGGTCCCGCAAGGTCGCGAACGCATCGCGCGTGAGCCGCTCCTCGAGCTCGCGCCCGAGGAGATCGACGCGCGCGATGTGGCCGACGAGCAGCGCGCCGCCGCTGAACAGGTACTGCGGCTCGTCGGCACGTCGCAGGTCGGCGACGAGCCAGGCCATGTGCTCGGGTGTGTGCCCCGGTGTCGCGACAGCTCGCACCTCGAGCTCGCCCACGCGTACCGTGTCGCCGTCCGCCATGCCGCGATGCGGGTAGCGGAGCTCGGCGTCGACAGGCGCGACGACCGTGACCGGCCGCAGCTCCGCCAGCGCGCACGAGCCCGACAGGTAATCGTTGTGCAGGTGCGTCTCAAAGCTGTGGGTGATGAGCACTCCCAATCGGTCGGCTGCGGCGAGGTACGGCTCTACGTCCCGGCCGGGATCGACGGCGAAGGCAACGCCGGCCTCGGGGTCCGCGCACAGGTACGAGGCGTGGCCGAGACCGGCGTCGAAGAGCTGCTGGACCAGCACGCGCGGATGATGCGCCGCGCGCGGGGAGCGTGCGCCGGAGACGACCTACCCGGCGCACGGCCCTAGCCGCGCTGGATGTCTCCACCCGCCCGCTGTGCCTTGCGCTCCTGCTCGAGGACGGCCTCGCCTTCGCCGAGGTCGCCGGTCGTGGCGGCGGGAAGTCCCGTGCCCATCTGCGGGACGTAGGCGGCCGGCGCTCCGGCGATCATCGTCTCCGAGGTCGTCGGCGCCTCCGATCCGTCGGGGATCCGGGTGTCCAC
>JACDAF010000116.1 GCA_013695575.1 Chloroflexota bacterium
AGGACGTTCCCGGCCTCGTTGCGCAGGCCCGCGATATTCGCGGTCGACCCGTTGGGGTTCGCCTCGGGCGTCGCCGTGCCGCGCTCGTCCACGTAGCGGAGCGCGACCTGGCCGGACGATTCCACCCGGGCGAGCGTCTCCCCGTCGGCGACCCAACAGCCCTCACCGTGCGCGATCGGCATGCGCAGGAGCTCGCCTCCCAATCCGCGCGTGAACGGCGTCGCGTCGCTTTCTACGCGCATCCGCACCCAGTCACAGCGGAACTCCAGGTGGGTGTTCCGGACGAGCGCCCCGGGCAGGAGCCCGGCCTCGCAGAGGATCTGGAAGCCGTTGCAGGACCCGAGGATCGGCATGCCCTCCGCGGCGGCGCGTCGCAGCTCCCGCGTCGCGGGGGAGATCTTCGCGATCGCACCGGCGCGGAGATGGTCGCCGTACGAGAAGCCGCCCGGGACGATCGCGGCGTCGAAGCGACGCAGGTCGGCGTCGGCGTGCCAGACGACCTCGTGGTCGATGCCAAGGAGGGAGAATGCGTGGGCGAAGTCGCGCTCGCTCCAGGTGCCGGGGTAGAGGAGGATCGCGACCTTCAAGCCCACGACGGCCCGGCCGCCGCGCGGAGCTGCGCCGCGTGCTCGTCGAAGTGCGCGAACGAGTTCTCCTCGATCGCGCGGGCAGGCGTGATCGTCCGATCCCAGTCGAAACGGCCCGGGCTGTTCAGCTCGGCTTCAGAGAGGGGCTCGATGAGCGCGATGGCGGCATCGATGACGCGGTCGAACTCCAGGCGCACCTCGGGAAGCGGCGTGTCGGCAACCGCCTCGGCGGCCCGGCGGTTGAAGTCGTCCACGCCGGTGTGATCGGAGCGGGCGTCGGGATGCTCGCGGTCGAGCATCCAGAGCAGCAGCTGAAGCCAGCCGATGCTGTGGCCGAGCACCTCGCGAGCGGTCCAGTGGCCCACGAGCTTCGCGTCGGCCGGCACTGCATCGACGGTCGCGAGGAGTTCGGTGCGGCTGCGACGGACGCGGTCGGCGGCTTCCGCGCCGGTCATCTCGGCACGGACCGGGCGGGAGCACGCAACTCCACGGCGTAGTCGTCGATCACAGGGTTCGCGAGCAGCTGGTCCCCCATCGTCCGCGCGGCCTCGCGCGCCCGGGTCTCGTCGGCGGCGCTGAATCGGACCACGAACTCCTTGCCGGTGCGCACCTGCGCCACGTCGAAGCCGAGCGAGCGGAGCGCGGCGGTGATGGCCTCGCCCTGGGGATCGCGGACCTCGGCCTTGGGCCGCACGTGGATCGTCGCGGCGAACTCCGCCATCACAGCGTCAGGCCCGTCACGCGCTGGTACGCCTCCCGGTACCGCTCGCTGGTCCCACGCACGACCTCGTCGGGCAGCGCCGGGCCGGGCGGCTCGCGGTCCCAGCCGCTGGCGATGAGGAAGTCGCGCACGAACTGCTTGTCGAACGACGGCGGGGAGCCGCCGGGCCGGTACAGCGACGAGTCCCAGTACCGGGACGAGTCGGGCGTGAGCGCCTCGTCGATGAGCACGAGTTCGTCCCCCGCGAAACCGAACTCGAACTTCGTGTCGGCGAGGATGAGCCCGCGTCCGAGGGCGTAGGCGTGCGCGTATCGGTAGAGCGCGATGGTGATGCCCTCGAGCCGCTTCGCGAGATCCCGGCCGACCAGCGCAGCGAGCTGCGCACGCGAGATGTTCTCGTCATGCCCGGTCACGGCCTTGGTCGCGGGCGTGAAGATCGGATCGTCGAGCCGGGCCGATTCCTCGAGCCCGCGCGGTAGTCGCTCGCCCGCGACGGTGCCGTCCTTGCTGTACTCGGCCCACGCCGAGCCCGAGATGTACCCGCGCGCCACACACTCGACGTCGATCCGCTCGCACTTGCGCACGAGCACGGAACGACCCGCGAGCTCGGCCAGCGAACGGAAGGGCTCGGGGAACCTCGCATGATCCGTTTCCACGACGTGGTTCGGGATGATGTGGGTGGTCCGCTCGAACCAGAAGTTCGAGAGCTGCGTGAGCACGCTGCCCTTGTCCGGGATCGGCGTCGGCAGCACGACGTCGAACGCCGAGAGGCGGTCGCTCGCGACGATGACGAGACGATCATCGGGCGCCTCGTACACCTCGCGGACCTTCCCCTCGCGGAACAGGACCGCGCCCGGCACCTTCGAGCGAGTGATCGTGCGGCTCCGGCTCACGCTCTCGCCTCCGGCGAGGCGAGGCTCGTCGCGAGCTTGCCGCGCCACTCTTTGGCGACGTCGCGCGCCACTTCCGCGGCGATGCCGCGGTACTCCTCGGGGTGATCGAGCGTTTCGCGCTCCTCGACGGTCAGCCTGCGCAGTGTGGCCTTGACCTCGGGGTCGAGTGTCGCGATCTCGAGGACGCTACGGCCGCCCTCCGCCTGGACCGTGAGCTTTCGGACGGCCTCATGCGCGTCGGGGTGCCCGTACTTCGCGAGGAGCACGTAGAGGGGCTCGGCGACGATCCCGCTGCGAGCCGACGCGAGGTTCGCGCGGAGCCGGTCCTTGTCCACGCGGATCGACTCGAGCGAGTCCGCGAGCCTGCCCGCGGCGTACGCGACGGTGGCGAGCACCTCGCCGATAAAGCGCTGCGATGCGGAGTTCGTGAGGTCGCGCTGGTGCTCGCTGATCTGGTCCATGTACGTCGTGACGATGCGTGGCGCCATGACCTTCCAGAGGCTTTTCACGTTCTCGAAGGACACCGGGTTCCGCTTATGCGGCATGGTCGAGCTGCCCACCTGCTCCGCCCCGAATGACTCGGCGACCTCGCCGATCTCGCTGCGCTGCAGGTGCCGCATGTCATCGGCGCACTTCGCCATGACGCCGAGCGCGGTGATGGACGAGTGAACGAGATCCGTCCAGCCCTCCGGCGGCACGATCTGCGTCGAGTGCGACGCCGGGCGCAAGGAGAGAGCGTCAAGGAAGCGCCGCTCGAGCTCGCGTGGCTCACCCGTGAGCAGGCCGAGCGCGTTGTACGCGCCCACCGCGCCCGAGAGCTTACCGGGCAGCGAGCGTGCGGCCTCACCCAGCTTCAGCGTGCGTTCGCCGAGACGCGCGACGTACTCGGCGACCGCGAACCCGAACGTGATCGGCTCGGCGTGTCTCCCGTGAGTGCGGCCGATCTGCCCTGTCTCCGCTTCGGCCTCGACGATCCCGATGCAAGTCGCGACGACGCGGGCCAGGCGAGGCACCACGATCTTCTCGACGCACTCGCGATAGCGGAGCGCGTTCGCGGTGTCGACGATGTCGTAAGAAGTGGCACCGAGATGTACGAAGGGCTTGGCCTCGTCCGGCACGCCGTCGCGGATGACGTTCACGAGCGCGCGCACGTCGTGGCGTGTACGCGACTCCTCTGTGGCGACCTCCGCCGGCACGATCGCCCGGCAGGCCCGCTCGATGGAGGCGGCAATCCGCTCGGAGCAGAGGCCCTGCTGCGCCATCGCCTGCGCGAGCGCGCCCTCGACCCGCGCCTTGTAGCGGATCGACGCGTCCTCGGAGAGGTACGGGTGGAGCTCGGCGTAGAGGTTCGCGTCTCCGCCGTAGAACCGGTAATCGAGGGGCGAGATGGCATCGAAGCGCGACCGGATCGTCTGCTCGCTCACGAGGACAAGACCTTCGCGGCGGTCGCCTTGCGCATCGACCGCAGACGCCCGCCGAGATCGGCATCGGAGAGCGCGAGGATCTCCGCGGCGAGGATGCCCGCGTTGGCAGCGCCAGCCTCGCCGACCGCGACGGCCGCGACGGGCACGCCGCGCGGCATCTGCACGGTCGAGAGGAGCGCATCGAGGCCGCCGCCGATGGCGTTCGGCGCGGCGAGCGGCACGCCGATGACCGGGAGCGTCGTGTGGGCCGCGATCACGCCGGCGAGGTGTGCGGCACCGCCCGCGCCGGCGATGATGACCTTCACGCCCCGGCCCTCGAGCGCCTGCGCCCAGTCGCGCACGGCGTCGGGGGTGCGGTGCGCGGAGAGCACGCGCGTCTCGAACTCGACGCCGAGGGCGGTGAGGGTCTCCTCGGCAGCGGCCATGGTCGGGCGGTCGGACGCCGAGCCCATCACGATGCCGACCCGTGGGTTACCCACCGATGTCCGAACGATAGAACTTGCCCGCGAAGGTGATCCGCTCGGCTGCCTCGTATGCGCGCGCGCGCGCGTCCCTAACGGTGTCGCCGGTGCCAACGACGTGCATGACGCGGCCCCCCGCCGTGACCACACCGGCGTCGAGCATGACCCGGCCGTCGGCCAAGGCGAAGCCGGCTCCGACGCGCCGCGTCGCGCCGTGCATCGCGTAGACGCCCTCCGGCAACCGGTCGGTCCCTTCGATGACGTCGCCGCGGCGGGCCGCGCCCGGGTAGCCCTCTGCGCAGAGCACGACATCGACGGCGGCCTGCGCGCTGAACCGCAGCGGGTTCGCCGCGGCGTGCGCCGCCAGGCGGCCTTCGCCGAGCGCCAGCATGAGCTCGCCGAAGTCACCCTCGAGCCGCGGCAGCGTCACCTCCGCCTCCGGATCGCCGAAGCGCGCGTTGTACTCGAGCACGCGCCAGCCGTCGCGTGTGCGGATGAGGCCGGCGAAGATCACGCCGCGGAACGGCGTCCCCCGCCCCACGAGCGCACGCGCGACCGGCGCGATGAGCGCGTCGGCGGCGTCCTGCGCCTCGTCGTCGGGCAGTGCCGGTGCCGGCGAGACGGCACCCATGCCGCCGGTGTTCGGACCGGTGTCGCCGTCGCCGACGCGTTTGTGGTCCCGCGCCGGCGGCAGCGCGATCACCGTCTCGCCGTCGACGAGCGCCTGCAGTGAGACCTCCTGGCCCTCGAGTACGTCCTCGAGCACGACCATGCCGGTGCTGATGGTCGGCGAACCGAGCGCGTCGAGCGCCTGCGCGCGGTCGCGCGCCACGACAACACCCTTGCCCGCGGCGAGCCCGTCGGCCTTCACGACGACGGCGCCGTCGCCGCGCTCGAGCGCCGCTCGGGCTTCCGCGGCGGAGGGGTACGTGTGCCACGCGGCGGTGGGGACGCCGGCCTCCTCCATGAGCTCCTTCGCGTACGCCTTGCTCCACTCGATACGCGCCGCGTCGCGCGAGGGAGCGACGACCGCGATCCCGCAGCGGCGGAGCGAGTCGCCGAGGCCGTCCGCCACGAGCTCGTCCGGGCCGACGATCGCGAGATCGATGTGCGACGCCGCGATGTGCCGCTCGAGCGCGGGGACGTCCTTCGGATCGATCTCCGGCGCGCGCGCGAAGAGGAGCGTGCCGGCGTTCCCGGGGACCACACCGATCGTCGCGACGCTGCCGGCCCGCGCGAGCGCCCACGCGATCGCGTACTCGCGGCCGCCCGCGCCGAGCACGAGACAGTTGAGGCCGGGCGCACCGGCGGAACCGCCCACCGGGCGCGGCGCGCGGAGCTCGTCCAGCGGTGTGCCCTTCGGCCCGAACAGGCCTACGGGAGGGTCACCGTGAAGATGTCGTGCCGCCCGCCGGCCCGACGCTCTGGCGACGCGGGGACCGCGGTCATGCGAGCGCAACTCACCGGCGCGGTCACTCCTCAGCACCGCTTGCATCTCCGTAATACTTTCTCATACTCGAATGGATGGTCCGACGCATCGCGGTCAGCATGCCCGAGCCGACGTACCTGGACATGGAGCGTGCCCGTGAGAGAGCCGGCCAGGATAGGAGCGCCTGGGTGCAGCAGGCGATCTCTGACCGACTGGAGCGGGAACGGAAGGCCGCTGACATCGCCGCGTACATCCGCGGCTACACCGAGCAGCCGGATGGTGAGGAGGAGTGGGCGTGGTCCGAAGCCGGACAGAAGGTCGGGTCCTCATATGACGACGAGTGGCCGGAGGCGCCTCGCTGAAACGTGCGGAGATCTGGTGGGCGCGACTGCCGCCCCCTGACAAGACGCGGCCGGTGGTCCTGGTGTCGCGCGAACAGGCCTACGCCCTCCGTGACCTCCTGACGGTCGCGAAGGTGACGACGCGGCGGCGCGGCCTGAGAAGCGAGGTCGTGCTGGGACCGGCGGAAGGACTGCCGCGCGAGTGCGTCGCGAACTCGGACGATCTGCTGACGATCCGTAGACGCCAGCTGATCGAGCGGATCGGTGCCATCCCGGAGGGCCGCGTCGCCGAGCTGGACAGCGCGCTCGCGTTCTCCCTCGGGCTCGACTGACTCTCGGACCTCCGCCGCTATCGCGACCTCGTCACTCCCACTCGATGGTCGCGGGAGGCTTCGACGAGATGTCATACACGACCCGATTCACCGCGGGCACCTCGTTCACGATCCGGGCAGACACGCGCGCGAGCAGCTCGTATGGGAGCCGCGCCCAGTCCGCGGTCATGAAGTCCTCGGTCGTGACCGCGCGCAGCGCGACGAGCGACCCGTAGGTCCGTCCGTCTCCCATGACGCCGACGCTGCGCACGGGTGTGAGCACGGCGAACGCCTGCGCCACCTGCCGGTAGAGGTCCGCCGCCCGCAGCTCCTCGAGGAAGATCGCGTCCGCACGACGCAGCGCGTCGAGCGACTCGCGGTCGACTGGACCGATGACGCGAACCGCGAGCCCCGGGCCGGGGAACGGGTGCCGCCACAGGATCGCGTCGGGGAGCCCGAGCTCCGCGCCGACGCGGCGCACCTCGTCCTTGAAGAGCCGGCGCAGGGGCTCGACGACGTCGAGGGCCATGATCTCGGGGAGCCCGCCGACGTTGTGGTGGGTCTTGATGCGCGCGCTCGTCGTGCTGTCGCGCGACTTCGACTCGATGACGTCCGGGTAGATCGTGCCTTGCACCAGGAGCGCCTTCTCGCCGGCGGGCCGCCCAGCGGTGAGGCCCGCGCGCGCCGCTTCTTCCTCGAATGCGCGGATGAACTCCTCGCCGATGATCGCGCGCTTCTGTTCGGGATCAACAGCGCCGGTCAGCTTCGAGAGGAAGCGCTCCGACGCGTCGACGCGGATGAGCCGCAGGGGCGGTCCCTGCCCCGGAGGATGGCCTGCACTCGCGGACCCGAACGTCGCGACGACCTGCTCCGCCTCACCCTCGCGCATCAGCCCGGTATCGATGAACACGCAGGTGAGCCGGGCGCCGATCGCTCGCGCGACGAGTGCTGCCGCGACAGCGGAGTCGACGCCGCCGGAGAGGGCGCAGATCGCCGAGCGGTCGCCAACGGTGCGCCGCAGCTCGGCGACCGTTTCCTCGACGAACGCGGCAGGCGTCCAGTCCCCGACGCAGCCGCACACGCGGAAGAGGAAGTTACGCACGACCTCCGCGCCACGCGGCGTGTGCATGACCTCCGGATGGAATTGCAGGCCGTAGCGGCGCCCGCCGTCGCTCATCGCGGCGATCGGCAGACGCTCTGTGGTCGCGATCGACGCGAAGCCGGGCGGCAGGCGGAGAACGGAGTCGCCGTGGCTCATCCACGCGCGCTCACTGTCGCCGAGCCCCTCGAAGATCCCGTCACGCTCGGTGAGCCGCACGCTGGCCGGCCCGTACTCGCGGAGGCCCTCCGGCCCGACCTCGCCGCCGAGCACCGTCGCCATGAGCTGCATGCCGTAGCAGATGCCGAGCACCGGGAGCGAACCATCCAGCAGCTTGGGGTCGATCTGCGGCGCGCCGTCCTCGTACACACTCGCGGGGCCGCCGGAGAGGATGAGCCCGACGATGTTGCGCGCGCCGAGCTCATCCGCTGTGACGTCGTGCGGGAAGATCTCGCAGTACACCCGCGAGTCGCGTACGCGACGCGCGATGAGCTGCGTGTACTGGGACCCGAAGTCCAGGATCGCGATCGTCTGCCGGGCGGTCGCGGTCGCCGGCTGCCGCACCGCCGTCTCCATCAGTACGCCGTCGCTCCCGTGAAGTTGAATGACGCGAGGTGGATCGCGGGAACGCGCTGTGAGGACGCCTGGATGCCGAACGACTCCGCCGGCAGGAGCAACGCGAGGTCGCGTCCGATGTCGCGTGTCCCGGCCAGCGCCTCGTGGTACGAC
Organism: Chloroflexota bacterium; assembly: GCA_013695575.1. Classification (GTDB taxonomy): domain Bacteria; phylum Chloroflexota; class Limnocylindria; order P2-11E; family P2-11E; genus JACDAF01. The sequence continues at coordinate 7,996 of JACDAF010000116.1, forward strand.
TGCGTGAACCGGAAGTTCTTCACGGGGTAGGCGATCTCCCCATCCTCGATCGCGAACGTCCCGTCCCGCGTCATGCCGGTGACGACGGTGCGCAGCTGGTGAACCCAGCGCGTGTACCAAAAGCGCGTGACGAGCACGCCGCGCCGGACACCGCGGATGAGCTCCTCGCGCGACCTCGTCCCCGGCTCGAGGCGCAGGTGCATGGCGGCAGCGGGCTGGAACGCGTTGGGGAAGAGCGCATGGCCCGTGTTCCGGTTCCCCGTCCGGTGCGCGGTCGCGGAGTCGTACACGACGGCGCGCGCGATGCCGTCCTCGATGAGCGCGATCCGGTCGCTGGGCTGACCCTCGAAGTCGAACGCCCGAGCGAGGCCGTCGCCATCGAACGGATCGTCGACGAGCGTGACCGGACCGGTGATCTTCTGACCCAGCCTGCCCGCGACGAACGAGCGCCCCTCCTCCACCGCGAGACCGGTGAGCTGCTGGCCGAGGAACGCGACGATGTCGCGCACCGCGTACGGCTCGAGGATGACCTCGTGCTCGCCGGGAGTGAGGTCGAGCGGCCCCTGTGCCCGTGCCGCCTTCGCGATCGCTTCCTCGGCGGCGCCCGAGACGTCGAGCGTGCCGAAGTCGAGTGACACCCGGTGCGCGAACGCCGAGCCCGCGTCGCCGATGGCGGCGACCTGCACCTCGCTCGTCGTCTCGGGCGAGTACGCCCACGTTCCCAAGGTGCTCGCGACGGCGACCTCTTGGACGTTCGTCGCGACGAATCCCGCGGCACGGAGCCGCTGCGCCTTGGCGGGATCGCAGATGCGCTTCACCGCCTTGGCGCGGTCGAGCGCGCTCGCCGTGGCGGTGCGCTCGACGAAGGAGGAGGGCGCCGGCGCGATGGGCCGCGGGCGCGGCAGACCGCCGAAGTGCGGGTTCTCGGGAACGATCTTGGCGAGCTCGCTGGCGCTGCGGGCGACCGCCGCGATGCCTTCGGTGTCGAGACGATCGGTCGCCTGCGTGGCGACGCGGGTGCCGCGGACGACGCGAACGCGCAGCCCCGCCTCGAGCGCCGAGACGTTCTGGTGGATCGCGGCGTTGGCGAAGCGCGTGAGCGAGCCGGTGCGGGCCACGATGACGGCTTCGGCCGAGTCACCATCAGCCTGGCGCAGGGCCTCCTCGGCGATCCGGCGCAGCTCCGTCTCGCCCCACACGTGACTCACCTGACGACGCCCACGCGGACGCCGCGGAACCGCGCCGGCGCTGCGCCGTGGCCCGTGTGGGCCGCCTGACCGGGCTGACCCTTGCCGCAGTTCGGCGTGCCCCACATCACCCACTCGCCCTCGGAGCACACCGCATCGCACGAGCCCCAGAACTCCGGAGTGACACCGGTGTACGTCGGGTTGCGGATCATGTCGCCCCGCCGGCCCTTCGTGATCTCCCAGCCGACCTCGGTGCCGAATTGGAAGTTCAGCCGGCGATCGTCGATGGACCACGAGCGATTCGTGTCCATCAGGATCCCGTCGTCGGTGTCCGCGATGAGGTCGTCGAGCGTCCCCGCGCGCCCCGGCATGACGGACACGTTCGTCATTCGGATGAGCGGCAGGCACGACCAGCCGTCCGCGCGCATCGTGCCGTTCGAGGCCATCCCGAGGGCCGCGGCAGTCTCGCGACTCATGAGGTATCCGACGAAGGTCCCGTCCTTGATCGCCCAGCCCTCGCTCCCCGGCACGCCTTCGTCATCGAACCCGAAGGTGCCGAGCCCGCGGGGTGACGTGGAGTCGATCCGGATGTTGATCTCATCGCTCCCGTAGCGGAACGTACCCAGCTTCTCGGTCGTGAGGAACGACGTCCCGGCGAACGCCGCCTCGGTGCCGAGCGCGCGGTCCAGCTCGATCGGGTGACCGCACGATTCGTGACACTGCAGCGAGAGCTGGTTGCCGGTGAGGATCACGGTGGTGCGCACGTCCTGCGGACAGGTCCTCGCGGACAGCAGCGCGACGGCCTCCTCGGCGACCCGCGGCGCGTTCATCGTGAGATCCCATTCGCTGAGGCATTCCCAGCCGCCGGCATTCTGGAAGCGCAGGCCATCCGGGTAGGTGCGGATCTGGAGCTCGCCGTTCCCGGTCGCCTCCGCCGCGATGCCGCCGCCGCATTCCGTCAGCACCTGCGCGATGTCCGCTCCCTCGGTCGAGAGGAAGAGCTTTTCCTCGCGTTGGATCGCGTACCGCGCGCGGGTTGTGCGCAGGCCAGGCTGCGCCCGGAGGGCCTCTTCGGCCGCGACGACCAGGCCGATCCGCTCTTCGAACGCGAGCGCGAACGGGTCCGTCTTGACCGGCGTTTCGTAGGTCGCGACCGCCGGCGCGAGCTCGGCGAGATGCACGTCGGCGAGCTTCGTGATCGCGCTCGCCTTCGCGATCTCGACCGCGAGCGCGGCGACCCGCTGCGCCTCCTCGGCCGTCGCGAGCTGCGACGCCGCGAAGCCCCAGGCGCCGTCGGCGATCGCCCGCACGCCGAATCCTGCCGTGTCGCCACGATCCACATTCTCGATGCGGCCGTTCTTGACGAGCGCAGCCTCGGTCGCACGACGGACGAAGCGCACATCGGCGTAGCTGGCCCCGCGGGTCCTCGCGGTGTCGAGCGCACGGCGGGCGAGGTCCCGCTCGTGACGCCAGGTCACGCCCGGACCCTGTACCGCTTCGCAGTCCAGGCGTCGCCGGTCCCGGGCAGTGAGCTTCGGCGGCTCACTGTCTCGTCCTCGCGAGCCTATAGTTCGGTGCCTCGACGGTCAGGTCGATGTCGTGCGGGTGGGACTCGCGCAACCCCGCGCCGGAGATGCGCACGAAGCGCGCGGTGGTGCGGAGCTCCTCGATCGTGGCGGCGCCCGCGTACTTCATCCCTGCGCGCAGGCCGCCGATCAGCTGATGTAGGAACGGCTCGAGCGGGCCGACAGACCGGACCTGCCCTTCCACACCCTCAGGGACGATCTTGGAGAACTCACCGACGTCGGCCTGACCGTATCTGTCACGGGATGCCTGACGGTCCTGCATCGCTCCGAGCGAGCCCATACCGCGGTACGCCTTGTAGCCGTCGACCACTTCCCCCGGAGATTCGTCGACGCCCGCGAGGAGCCCACCGAGCATGACGGTGTGGGCACCCGCGCCGATCGCCTTCGCGATGTCGCCCGAGTGTTGGATGCCACCGTCGGCGCACACCGGAATGCCATGCCTCGACGCGGCCTCCACGCAGTCGACGATCGCGGTGATCTGCGGCATGCCTGCGCCGGCCACGACGCGGGTCGTGCAGATCGCGCCCGGGCCGACGCCGACCTTCACGCAGTCCGCCCCGGCCGCGATGAGCTCCTCGGTGCCGTCGGCCGTGACCACGTTGCCGGCGATGACCTGGACCCGGTGGCGCGCCTTCACCTTCTCGACCATCCGAATGACGCTGGCCGAGTGCCCGTGCGCGATGTCCACGACGATCACGTCCGCGCCTGCTGCCACGAGTGCCGCCGCACGCTCATCCGCGTCGGCGCCCGTCCCCACGGCGGCGCCGACCGGGAGGCCCTCTCGCCTGACCGCCTCCACCTCGGCGACCTGGCGGGCAACGGCGAGATTGCGGTGGATGACCCCGAGCCCGCCCGCACGCGCTATCGCGATCGCCATGCGTGATTCCGTCACGGTGTCCATCGCGGCGGAGATGATCGGGATGTCGAGCTCGAGCTCGAGGGTGGCGCGTGAGCGGGTCGAGACCTGGGTGGGGAGGACATCGCTGCGCGACGGGATGATGAGCACGTCGTCGAAGGTGAGACCGTCCTTCGCGAACTTGCTCAAGCTCGCACCCCGCGCTCCGCGCTGCTCGAGCTCGGTCGGCCGGTCAGAGCCCGCCCTCGCTCGCCCTTCACACGACCCCCGCCATTACGGAAGTTTAGCCGCGGGCTAGAGGATCGTCGCGGTGCGCTCCGGGCCTATGCCGATCATGCCGACCCGTGCCCCGACGGTCTCCTCGATCCGGCGCAGGTACTGCTGCGCAGCGCTGGGAAGGCCGCGCCGATCGGTCGTGCCGGCCAGGTCCGCGAGCCAACCGGGAAGCCGCTCGTACCGGGGACGGGCGCGCTCCAGGACGTGCGTAGGCGGCATGTCGGTCGTCTGGCGCCCGTCGAGCTCGTACGCGACGCCGAAGGGGATCTCCTCGTAGGGTCCGAGCACGTCGAGCTTCGTCACCGCGAGCTCCGTAAAGGCGTTGAGCCGGTGCGCGTATCGCGGCACGAGCGCATCGAACCAGCCGACGCGACGCGGACGTCCCGTGGAAGCGCCGTACTCGAAGGCGCGCTCGCGCAGCTCGTCGCCGACGGCGTCGTGCAGCTCGGTCGGAAAGGGGCCCTCGCCCACCGCCGTGGAGTACGCCTTGACGACGCCGATGACCCGCGTGATCCGGCGCGGCGGGATCCCCGCACCGATAGACGCGAAGCCGGCGAGCGGGTTCGACGACGTCACATACGGGTAGATCCCCCAGTCGAGATCTCGCATAGCGCCGAGCTGCCCCTCGAGCAAGACTCCATCGTCCCGCTCGAGGGCCCGTTCGACGAGCGGCAGGGTATCCACGATGCGTTCGCCAAGGAGCGCCGCCGCGGCGAGCACGGCGTCCGCGGTCTCTTGCGCGTCGAGCGGCGCGTCGCCGAATCGCTCGAGGACCTTGTTCTTCGTCTCGAGCTCGTGCGCGACGCGCTCGCGGAAGCGGCGCTCGTCGCACACCTCGTAGGCCTGGATCCCGTGACGAGCGACCTTGTCCGAGTACGCGGGTCCGACCCCCCTCCCTGTCGTGCCCAGCTTCTGACGGCCGCGCTCGCGCTCATCCAGGCGATCGAGGGCGACGTGCCACGGCATGAGCAGATGCGCCCGCTCGGAGAGGCGCAGGTTCGCTGTGGGAACCCCCGAAGCCTCGAGCTCGCGGAGCTCGGTGGAGAGCGCGACAAGGTCGACGACCATGCCCGGACCGAGGACGCAGAGCGCGTCGGGATTGAAGATCCCGGATGGAACAAGGTGGAGCTTGAACGTGCCGTACTCGTTGATGACGGTGTGCCCGGCGTTGTTGCCACCCTGGAACCGGATGACGAGATCCGCCTCCTGCGCCAGGAGGTCGGTGATCTTTCCCTTGCCTTCGTCGCCCCACTGCGCGCCGACGATCGCGGTGACCGGCACTACTACGTGGCCGTAAGGCGAGGGAGCAGGCCGGTCACCGGCGGAACAATCCGCCCATGACCTCGACGCCGAGCTTCGCGACCTCCACGAGAGTGAGGGACCGTGACGGCTCGCGCGCCCACCAGAGACGCGGATCCCACTGGTCGTCGCGGGCGGGGTAGTTGGTGAACGTTATCTCGGTGCCCTGCAGCTGACGCGCGAAGTGGGCCGACGCACGCCGCTGGTGATACGGGCTCGTGACCAGGATGGCGCTCTTGATCTGGTGCGCGCGAAGGAGCTCGACGACACGCGTGGCGTTCTCCAGCGTCGTGGCGGACGAGGGCTCCGTCAGCACCCGGTCCGCGGGGAGGCCGAGCCGCACGGCTTCGCGCTTCATGATCTCCGCCGACGGCAGCGACGCCGGATCCTCGGACGAGCCAGCGAACACGATGACCGGCGCCAGGCCCTGCTTCCAGAGGGCCACGGCCGTCGCGGTGCGGGCCCCCTGATCGCCGGAGATCGCGACGATGGCGTCCGCCTGGCGCAGAGGGTCTTCCACGGCGAGGAAGTGGCCCACGGACATGAGCACCGCCAGCGTGGCGGCGATGCCGGTGACGAAGCCGACGACGAAGCGCATCAGGAGAGGGTCAGACGCAATCCCTCGGCAAGCGAGGTCCGCGGACGCCAGAGGGCGTCCCGCGCGGCCTTGCTCACGTCGAGGCAGTTGCGCCGCAGCTCACCCGGGATCTCGGGGACATGCGTCACCTCGGCTGGACCAAGGATCGTGGCCATCGCCTCGATGAGCTCCAGCACGCTCGTCGCCACACCCGTGCCGATGTTGTACACACCCGTGCGGTCGGAGCCGAGCGATGCGATGACCGCGTCGGCCACATCGCCGACGTAGACATAGTCACGCTGCATCGAGCCGTCCCCGCGCACGTTGAGTGAGGACCCGCTACGCCAGCCACGTTGGAAGATGGCGACGACGCCGCCCTCGAGGTCGGTCCGCTGTCGGGGCCCGTAGATGTTCGCCGGGCGCAGCGTGAGCGCCGACATCCCCAAGCGCTCGACCTCCGTCTCAGCCAGGGCCTTGCACGCGCCGTACGGTGAAACGGGGGCGATCGGCATCAGCTCATGCGCGCACGCGCCCAGCGTTTCGCCGTAGATCACGCCGCCGCTCGAGAAGTTCACGAACCGCGCCGTTCCCGCGAGCGCGGCAGCCTCGAGCACGTTCGCTGTGCCGCCCACGATGACACGCCGGTAGAGGTCGGGTTGCTCTAAGGACTGCACGACCTTCGTCTTCGACGCGAGATGGACCACCGCTTCGAAGCGCCGGCCGCGCAACGCGTTGATCGTCGCCTCGCGGTCCCCGATGTCGGCCACGACCAGCTCCACGCCCGATGGCTCCAGGTTCGCGGCGTCGCCGGTCGAGAGGTCGTCGAGGACAAGGACGTCATCATCACGCGCGACGAGGGCGTCCACGACATTGCTGCCGACGAAGCCGGCGCCGCCCGTGACCAGGACCTGCACCGTTCGATCGACCTCCCTGAGGCGAAAGGCCTTCAGCCTTCCAGACTGCGCTCGTTTCTCCTCCTCGCTCGACATGTGGACAAGTTCGTGGAAGAGGCTGTGGACGACGGGCCTTCCGCCGCGGATCCAGCCGAGCGTACGGTGCAACGTGCCGGGGTGCTCCTCCCGGTCTCGGGAGGGGGTCTTGACACTGTCGAACGCATGTTCTAATCAATGAGTGTGACGATCCAAGCCGCGCCCCCGGAGTCGGCAGCCCCGCATGATCGGCTCGCGGAGCAGCGGGTGATCGGCGCGCTGCTGATCGATCGCGATGCCATCTTCAAGGTCGCGGACGTGCTGCGGCCGGCGGACTTCTTCGTTCCGGCACACGAGCGCATCTACTCGTCGGCGCTCGCGCTGCTGGAGCGCCGCGAGCGCATCGACCCGCTGACGATCCAGGTCGAGCTGGCGCGCCGCGAGGTCCTCGATCAGGTCGGTGGCCCGAGGTACCTGGCGGAGCTCGCCGAGGTCGTGCCGACCGCGGTGGACGTCGAGCAGCACGCCCGACAAGTACGCGACCGCTCGGTCATGCGCGGGCTGCTCGGCGCTGCGCGCGCCATCGCGGCGGACGCGTATGGCGAGCCTACCGATACGGCTCTCGCGCTGGACCGCGCGGAGCAACGCATCTTCGCGCTCCGAGACGAGGCGACGAGTGCCCAGCTGCGTCACATCCTGCCAGCGCTCCTGCAAAACTACGAGCACCTCACCGAGCGGATGGAGCATCCCTTCGAATTGAGTGGAGTGCCGTCCGGGTTTCGCGAGATCGATGGCTACACGGAGGGCTTCACGCCGGGGGACCTGATCATCATCGCCGCACGTCCGTCGGTCGGGAAGACGTCGCTCGGCCTCGCCATCGCCTACAACGCGGCCAAGCGCGGTGAGAACTCGCTCCTCTTCTCCCTCGAGATGGACACGAAGCAGATCGTCGCGCGCTTCCTTGGTCTCAACAGCCGGAACGATCTCCTGGCGCTTCGCACCGGGCTCATGGATCCCGAGGCGGCGACCGCGCTCATGGAGCTCCCCGTTCTCATCGACGACACGCCCGGCATCTCGATCATGGAGCTGCGGACGAAGGCGCGACGCGCGACGGCGTACGGCAGGCTCGGCCTCATCGTCATCGATTACCTCCAGCTCGTGCTCACGGGGGAGCGGGAGGAGAACCGCGTCCAGGAGATCGCGACGATCAGCCGGAATCTGAAGTCCCTCGCCCGCGAGCTGCACGTCCCGATCATCGCGCTCTCACAGCTGTCCCGCGCCGCCGGCGACGCCGGACACGAGCCAAAGCTTTCGACGCTCCGCGAGTGCGTGACCGGCGACACGCTCGTATGCCTTACCGACGGGCGCCGCATCCCGATCCGAAATCTCGTGGGGACGACCCCGGAGGTGTGGTCCGTCGACAACGCCGGCCGGATCGTCGACGCGTCCTCGGACGCAGTGTGGTGCGTCGGGGCGCGTCCGGTCATCAAGGTCCGGCTCGCATCGGGTCGGAGCATCCGCGCGACGGGTCCGCACCGGCTCATGACGCTCGAGGGGTGGGCGCGGCTCGAGCACCTTCGGCCGAATGACCGGATCGCGATCGCACGGAGGATCCCAGAGCCAATCGCGACCGAGCGCTGGCCGGAGGAGCAGGTCGGGCTGCTCGGCCAGCTCATCGGCGACGGCAGCTACCTGTCCAACGCACCGATGCGGTACACGACCAACTCCGTCGAGAATAGCGCGTTCGTCGCGCACGCCGCCGCGACGGCTTTTGGTGCGAAGGTCACATGCATCCGCGGCAAAGGGAGCTGGCACCAGCTGCTCATCTCGGGGAACGGGAATCGCTGGCATCCGTCGGGAGTGAACGCGTGGCTGCGCTCGCTCGGTATCTTTGGGCGACGGTCGCACGAGAAGCGCATCCCCGAGACCGCCTTCCGGCTCGCGAACGATCAGATCGCGCTCCTGCTACGACACCTCTGGGCGACGGACGGTTCGCTCTGCGCAAGATCAGGGCGCGGTGGCCACGGCGTGTACTACGCGACGAACAGCCCGGGACTGGCGGCGGACGTCGCGGCGCTGCTCCTCCGGCTCGGCATCGTCACGAGAACGACCCGGGTGAAGGAAGAAGGGTATCGCGACGGCTTCCAGATCCACGTGTCCGGCGGCGCGGACCAGCGGCGGTTCATTGACATCGTCGGCGCGTTCGGGCCGCGCGTCGGGCCCGCCACCCTCCTCCGTGAGCTGCTCGAGCCGGTCCGCCCGAACACGAACGTCGACACCCTCCCCGTCTCGGCATTTGACCGGGTCCGGTGCGCGATGCTCGAGCGCGGCATCGCGCAGCGCGCGATGGCCACACTGCGCGGGACGGCGTACGGCGGCAGCGCGCACTTCAAGTTCGCACCGTCGCGAACACTGCTCGCCAACTACGCAGCACTGCTAAACGACGACGTGTTGGCCGAATGGGCCACGAACGATCTGTTTTGGGACCGCATCGTGGCGATCGAGGCCGACGGCGAGGAGGAGGTCTTCGATCTCACCGTACCGGGACCGTCGTCATGGCTCGCGGATGGCGTGATTTCGCACAATTCAGGCAGCTTGGAGCAGGATGCGGACCAGGTGATCATGCTGTGGAAGGACAAAGAGGACACCGCCCCGGGTGCCCCCCGTCTCATCCACGGATCGGTCGCGAAGAACCGCAACGGCCCGACCGGGAACTTCGATCTCTTCTTCGAGCCGGAGCAGGCGCGGTTCTTCAGCCGCGCCGATGACAGTGGGATGCCGGTATGACAGTGGTCACTGACCGCGTCGCTCAGAAGCCCCTGCCGGAGAACCCCGAGGCCGAAGCTTCCCTGCTCGGCGCGATCCTCCTCGACGCGCACGTCTACGAGGAGATCGGCCGACATCTGCTGACACCCGACGCTCTCACACGCGAGACGC
>JACDAF010000137.1 GCA_013695575.1 Chloroflexota bacterium
GCGCGCACGTGCGCCGACACGTCGATCGTCGTTGTCACGGAGTCGTCGGGCACGCCGACGTCGCGCTCCATGTCGGCGCCGGCGGCAGCCGCCCGTCCCGCGCGCAGCCCCGCCTGCGTGAACGCGCGCGCGAAATCATCCACGACGCGGTGCGGGATGACGGCGTGATAGAGGAGAGGCGATCGCACCATGGCCCGTACTGCGATGGTCGTCGCCTCGTGTACCCGGATGTGGTCAGGATGGCCGTACCCGCCGGCGGCGTCGTGCGTGATCACGGCGTCGGGCGCGAGCGGCCCGAGCGAGGCTGCGATCCGTTCGGCGACCTCTGCGAGTGGCGCCGCGACGAGGGAGCGTGGGTCACCGCGCGCCGGGACGCCTGAATCGCGGTAGTCGAGGATCGTCACCGCCCTGATGCCGAGACGGGCGCACGCGTCCCGAAGCTCCTCCCGCCGGACCTCGGGGATCTGAGCGGTGTCGACGGTCGGGTCCCGGGTGTCTCCGGCCTCACCGCCGGTGCACGCGATGACGGCCGCTCTCGCGCCCTCGCGGGCGTACCGCGCGAGGGTGCCGCCGGCAAGGAGCGCTTCGTCATCCGGGTGCGCAAAGACGCCGACCAGGGAGCGGTCGGCGGCGGTCAGATCGTCACCCGCCTGCCCTCGCCGCGCTCGCCCACGTCGACCCCCCGCACCCGAGCCTGTGCCCGAACGAGCGGTCTCGGAGGAGCGGCGAGCCAGCCTGCTCAATATGTGCACATCTTTAACACAGGAGACATCCGCCAGGCCAGTATCATGGGCCGTCCAAACGTACGGAAGGGCGGGTGATGAACAGGATGTCCGAAGTGATCATCGGCGACGGGGAGTCCTTCGAGGCTGCCCTTCGCCGCTTCAACAAGAAGATCCAGCAGGCTGGCATCCTTGCTGAAGCCCGCCGCCGCGAGTACTACGAGCGCCCTGCCGCTCGGCGCAAGCGCAAGGAAGCCAAGCGCCGCAAGCGCTGAGCGCCGACTGCACGATCGTCCGCTGGGCACGCTGAAGCAGCGTCTCGAGGGGGATCTGCGCACCGCGATGAGATCGCAGGACGTGGTCCGCCGCGAGACCATCCGTCTGTGCCTGTCCGCGATCCGCAACGAAGAAGTTGCCCGCCGCGGCCCGTTGGATGACCCGGCGGAGCTCGCGGTCCTCGGCCGTCAGGCGAGGATGCGCCGCGAGTCGATCGAGGCGTTCCGCAGAGGCGGCCGCGACGAGCTCGTCGCCAAGGAAACGGCCGAGCTCGGCGTCATCGAGAAGTACCTGCCGGCGCAGCTCGGCGAGTCCGACGTCCGGGAGGCCATCCTGCGCGCGATCGCCGAGACGGGCGCGTCCGGCCCGGGCGCGCAGGGCAAGGTCATGCAGAGGGCCATGGTCGAGCTGCGCGGCAGGGCGGACGGCAAGCTCGTGGCGGGTGTGGTCGCGAGGCTGCTCTCAGGCGAGGGCGGGGCCGTCGGCCCACCGGGACCCCTGCCCCCGCTCTCGCCCGAAGAGGCAGGGCCCCACGCGAAACGAGCAGACGAAGCCGGCGAAGCGATCGGGGATCCGAAGTGAGTGCGCGTCATCAGGACAACATCACGATCCTCATCCCCGATCCTGACGAGATGATGTTCGTGGCGGGCAAAGGCGAGACGAACATCGATCGCATCGAGCGGGAGTTCGGCGTGAAGATGGTGGCGCGGGGAACGGAGCTGCGGATCACCGGACAATCCGCGGCCGTGGCGAAGGTCGGCGAGCTCGTCGGCGCCATGCGCACCCTGTCGGATCGCGATGAGAGCCTGCGCAAGCCCGCGCTCGACCGGCTCATCGGCGAGGCGAAGGAGTCACCAGTGTCCGCTCCGGAGCTCCGCGAGCACATCGGGACGACCGTGCGCGGGAAGCGCATCGTGTCGCAGTCCGAGAATCAGCGCCGGTACGTCGAGGCGATCAAGAAGGATGACCTCGTCTTCGCGATCGGTCCCGCCGGCACGGGCAAGAGCTATCTCGCCGTCGCGATGGGCGTGGCCGCGCTGCGTGATCGCAAGGTCGCACGGCTCATCCTCACGCGGCCCGCGGTCGAGGCGGGGGAGCGCCTCGGCTTCCTCCCCGGCGACCTGCAGGAGAAGATCGATCCGTACCTCCGGCCGCTGTACGACGCGCTCTATGACCTCATGCCACCGGAGCGATCCGCGCGCGCCATGGAGCGCGGGGAGATCGAAGTGGCGCCGCTGGCCTACATGCGGGGGCGCACGCTCAACGAAGCGTTCATCATCCTCGACGAGGCGCAGAATACGACCGGGGCGCAGATGAAGATGTTCCTCACGCGACTTGGCTACGGGTCGCAGGCGGTGGTGACCGGGGACGTGACGCAGATCGACCTCGGGAGCGACCAGCCGTCGGGCCTGCTGCTCGCGCGGCAGATCCTCGAGGGCCTCGAAGGCTTGTCGTTCATTCAGTTCGACGACCGCGACGTCGTCCGCCACGAGCTCGTCGCGCACATCGTGCGCGCGTACGACCGCTACGAGGCCGAGCGGAGGTGATCACGCTCCGCCGCCAGCGGACGTTGCTCGACATCCGCACGCGCCTCCGCGACGATCCTCGCGCCCGGCTCGGCGGATTCGTCGTCGTCTTCGGGCTGCTCTCGGCGCTCGCGCTGCTCCTGTCGCCGCCGGCCGTCGTCACGTACGAGTCGGGGGTCGTCGCGGAACGCTCGGTGCGTGCGCCACGATCGGTCTCCTACAACTCGGAGGTCCTCACCACCGTCGAGCGCGACAAGGCCGCGGCCGCGGTCCCGCGCCACTACGGGCGCAACCCCGCGGTCGTCGCGAACGAGACCAGCCAGCTCGCGGCCGCCGTCACCGCGATCACACGAACGCGTACCGATACCGTTGCGGCGCGCGACCAGAAGATCGTCGGGCTCACCCGGATCGCGGACACACCGCTGGGCGGCCCGGTCGCGCAGGATCTCATCGACATGCCCGCGGCGGAGTGGGAGACCCTCGCCAGGGAGCTCGAACGCCTGCTCGCGACGCTGTACTCGCCTGGCATCCGCGAGGAGCAGCTCGAGACCGCCCGCGGCGATCTGCCGAAGATCCTGCCGTCAGGCTGGACCGACCGACAGAAGCGCGCTGCGGCAGAGATGCTTCGCTCGCACCTGGAGGCGAACGAGCAGTTCGACCCCGCGGCCACCACGGTCGCGCAGGCGGCGTCGCGCGCGAACGTCTCGCCCGTGCAGGTTCAGGTGACGGCCGGAGAGGTCGTCGTCCGTGAGGGGCAGGTGGTGACGTCGCAGGACGTCGAGAAGCTCCGTGCGCTCGGCCTCGCGAACGCCGGGATCGACCTCAAAGGGGCGTTCGGCCTCCTCGTCTGGGGTCTGCTCATCGCGGGCGTGCTCGCGCTCTTCGCCGAGCGCTACGCCCAGGAGTCGTGGGCCGACGACCGGCGCGTTCTCCTCGTGGGGCTGTCGCTCCTGGCACTGACGCTCGCGGGCCGCGTGCTCGTTCCCGGTCACAGCCTCGCCGTGTACTTCGTACCCTTCGCGTCCGTCGCGATGATGCTCACGATTCTCGTAGGCGGGCGCACGGCGCTCGCGACGCAGATCGCGGGCGCGCTCAACGTCGGGATCATGTCGGGACAGGTCGAGCTGGTCGCGTACGTGCTCGTGCCGGCGCTCCTCGGCATGGCCGCGGTCCGGCGCGCGACGACCGCTCGCGAGTTCGTCGCGGGCGCGCTCTACGTCGTTGGCGGGAACCTCGGCGTCATCGGCGCCTTCCTGCTGGTCGGTCGCGCGACGGACGTCATCGGGCTCTTCCAGCTGCTCGCAGCCGCGGTCGTGAGCGGCATCGCTTCGGGCCTGTTCGCCTTCGGAGGCATGGTCCTGCTCGGTCATCTCTTCCGCATCACGACGGTGTTCGAGCTCCGCGAGCTCGCGGATCCGAACCACCCGCTCCTGCGCCAGCTTCTCCTCCGCACGCCAGGTACCTACCACCATTCGCTGCTCGTCGCGAACCTCGCGGAGCGCGCGGCCGAGGTCGTGGGCGCCGACACGCTCCTCGCCCGTGTCGGTGCGTACTACCACGACATCGGCAAGATGAGGAACCCCGTCGCCTTCATCGAAAACCAGACCGGCCACAACCCGCACGACGAGCTCGACCCCCAGGTCTCGGCGAGCATCGTCTCGGCACACGTCCCGGATGGGCTCGCCCTCGCCGACCGCTACCACCTCCCACCGCAGATCCGCGAGATCATCCCCGGACATCACGGCACGAGCCTTATCAAGTTCTTCCACCAGAGAGCGGTCGCGCAGGGTGCCGAAGCGGATGAGGCGCGGTTCCGGCATCCCGGCCCGAAGCCCCGGAGCAAGGAGGCCGGGATCGTCATGCTCGCCGACGGGACCGAGGCGTCGGTCCGATCGCTCGAAGAGAAGACGCCCGAGACGATCCGCGCGATGGTCGACCGGATCATCAACGAGCGCGTCGCGGATGGGCAGCTCGACGAGTGCGATCTCACGCTCCGCGATGTGCATCAGATCCGTGACGCCTTCTGCGGGCTGCTGCTCGGCGTGTACCACGAGCGGATCCCCTACCCGGAGGACCGCATCGCCCGTCTCCCGAGCACCCCGCCTCCAGCCGCATCGTTCTGAGATGACGCCACGCGGGGTACGTCCCGCGCCGCCGCCGCGGTCGGCCTCCCAGCCGGCGGCACCGCGCAACGCGTGAGGATCCAAGTCTCCGGCCACCCGCCGTGCGACCTCGCACCGGTGCGACGCGCGGTCCAGGCGGCGCTCCGGCCATACGGCGTGCCCGCCGGTGCGCGCATCGGGCTCGCGTTCGTTGACGACGTCGTGATGAAGGAGCTCAACAGCCGGCACCGCAACATGCCGCGCACCACGGACGTGCTGTCGTTCGGGCAGGGGCTGCCGCCCGGCGCCAAGGGCGAGACCGCGGCGAAGGCCCTCGTCCGCGACGTCGACGGCGAGCTCGAGGTGGGCGACATCGTCATCAGCGGCGCGCAGGCTGCCCGGCAGGCCCGGCGGAGGCGGCACCCCCTCGCGCGGGAGGTCGCGTTCCTGGCTGCGCACGGCGCACTGCATCTGCTCGGGTTCGAGGACGCGACGCGCACCGGCTACCGGGAGATGGTCCGCCTCGGCATGGCTGCCCTTCAACGCGCCTAGGCGGGCGCCCGCGCGCACGTGATCCGCGAGGTTTTCCGCGGCGGACCGTGCAGCTTCTGCGAGCATACGAGAGATGAGCGCGGATACCGGGGAGACGAACCGGGGGGGAAGCGGCCCTGCCGCGACGATCGAGACCACGCGTGGCCGGTCGTCGAGGCCACGCGGCGACGAGTCGATCGAGCAGGAGCGCAAGATCCGGGAGCTCACGTTCGTCCGGGAGATCGGTCAGCTCGCGGCCTCGACGCGCGATTGGGACGAGATGCTGCGCATCGTCATCGATCGCACCACCGGCGTGATGGGTGCCGAGGTCGCTTCCCTGTACCTTGTCGAGCGGCGCGAGGGACTCCTCCGGCTCGCCGCGACGAACGGGCTGAACCCTCGCGGGATCGGTCGCGCGACCCTCCGCATCGGCGAAGGGATCACCGGCTGGGTGGCCAATGCTCACGTCCCGCTCTCCGTGCGCGACGTGCACGGGGACCCCCGCTGGAAGCGCGTTCCCGCGGTGGACGTGGAGCGCTTCACGTCGATGCTCTCCGTGCCGCTCGTCATGCGCGACGAGGTCATCGGAGTGCTCAACGTGCAGACCGTCGAGGCGCGTGAGTTCGACCGCACCGAGATCGACTTCCTGCAGACGATCGCGAATCAGCTCGCCGGCATCATCGACAAGGCGCGCCTCCACCGCGACGCCGAGCGACAGCTGCGCGAGGTCTCGGCCCTCTTCGAGGTGTCGAACGTGCTCACGTCGACGCTCGACCTCGACGAGGTGCTCGCGCTCGTCGTCGATCGGCTGGTGCGCGTCTACCCCGGCTCGTCCGGTGCCATCGTCCTGCACGGCGAGGCCGATGACGACGTCCGCGCGCGCTCCGGCGAGCTCGCGCGCTCAGCTCTGCAGGCGTCCAGGCGCGCCATCGAGGAGCGCCGGCCGATCGTCGGCGAAGAGGACGTCGCGCTCCCGCTCCTCGCCGGTGACCGCCTCCTCGGTGCCGCCGTGCTGCACGTGCCCGGGCGCGCCGAGTTCGGCGATGAGGAGATCGCGTTCGTCGGCACGCTCGCGAACCAGGCTGCCCTTGCGATCGACAAGGCGTCGCTCTACGCGCGCGAGCGCGCCACCACCGAGAGCCTGCGCGAGCTCGAGCGGGCGCGCGCCGATCTCATCGCGGTCGTGACGCATGATCTCCGCACGCCGCTCTCGGTGATCCGCGGCTACCTCGACCTCCTCAAAGGCAACGGCGCCAAGGGCGTGACGACGGAGGCGATCGCCCAGGTCGATCGGCTCGACCTGCTCGTCGACCGGATCCTCGCCGGCGTGCGCGCGGATGCGCCCGACCTCGAGATGCGACGCGCGCGGTTCGACCTGCGGGATCTGGTCGTCTCGCAGCTCGGGGAGCTCTCCACGCTCGCGCGGCGCCACCGGGTCCGCGGGCCGCGGCGCGGGAGGCCGGTCACCGTCCGGGGCGACCGGAGGCGCACGGCGGACGTGCTCGCCGCGCTCGTGCACAACGCGTCCAAGTACGCACCCGAGGCCACGGACATCAGGATCTCGATATCGGCGCTGCGCGATCGTGCCGTGGTCAGCGTCGCCGACCGTGGGCCGGGGATCGCGCCGCAGGACCGCACGCGCGTCTTCGAGCCCTACGTACGGTTGGGGGACCAGTCCAAGACGCCCGGCAGCGGTGTCGGCCTCTATGCCGCGCGGCGACTTGCGGAGGCGCAGGGGGGCGACATCTGGTGCGAGGAGCATTCCGGCGGCGGCAGCGTGTTCAGCTTCAGCATCCCCCTCGCGAAACGATGACCGCGATCCTCATCGTCGACGACGATCGGGCGATGGTCGGGATGGTCGCCGCGCTGCTCGGCGGCGAGGGCTACGACCTCATCACCGCGTACGACGGCGAGGGTGCGCTGCGACGGCACGCGGACGAATCGCCCGATCTGGTGATCCTCGATCGCCGGCTCCCGCGCCTCTCCGGCGACGAGGTGTGCAGGCGTATCCGCGAAGCCTCGGACACTCCGATCCTCATGCTCACCGGGGAGAGAGGCACCGACCAGCGCGCGAAGCTCCTCGACCTCGGAGCGGACGACTATCTTGAGAAGCCGTTCGGGCGCACCGAGCTCCTGGCCCGCGTTCGCGCCCTCCTCCGGCGCGCCGCAACACCTAGGCGATCCGCTGCTGCCGGACGGATCGGACCGCTCGAGGTCGACGTCGCGGCGCACCGCGCCACGGTGCGAGGCACCGTGCTCGCGCTGACCCCCATCGAGTTCAGCCTCCTGGCCGTGCTCGCCGGCCGCCCTGGGGAGGTCGTGGCGCGGCGGGCGCTCCTCCGCGCGGCCTGGCCCGACGAGCGCGAGCCGGATCCCGAGTGGCTCAAAGCGCACCTCGCGCGCCTGCGGACGAAGCTCGAGGGCGCTGGCGCCCCGCTGCCGCAGAACGTCCGCGGCGTCGGCTACCGCCTCGGATGAGACGCGCGAGCGCGTCGATCGCCATGCGCGCGCCACGGCAGCGGGTCTTCGAGTTCCACGCCGACTCCGCGAACCTCGCGCGCGTGCTTCCGTCCACCGTCCCGCTGCGGTCGATCGGTCCGTCGCGCCTCGGCCGCGATGCCGTGCTTCGTTTCCGCTTCGGGCCCTTCGGCGGATACGGCGTCGTGCGGGTGTGGGAGCCGCCGTTCCGCTTCATCGACGAGCAGACCTTCGGTCCGTTCGCGCTGTGGCGTCACGAGCACCGCTTCAGCGAGCTCGCGGGCCGGACCTGGGTCACCGACATCGTGGAGTTCGCGCTTCGCCCGCCGGCGCGGCCGCTCGAGCGGTTCGCGCGGCCGGTGGTGCGTGCGATCCTCGTGGCGAAGCTGCGGCGCACCAAGTCCGTGCTGGAGACGTCTGCGTAATCCTCCTGCCGCCCTCGCCCGTCGCGTTCGTCACCGAACGCGCACCGTACCGGCGCTGTACCGCAACCCTGTTAGCACGTACCGTGTTCCCGTGACCTCGAGCAGCGCGGCGTCGGCGATCACCATCCCCGCAGCGGCGGAGGACATTGCCTAGTCGCGCGGCGGAGATCCCGGACACCGCGCGACAGGCCTCCTCGGACATAGGAGGCTTTTTCGTTCTCACGTGGAAAGGAGTCGGTGTGTACCGTGAGCGACGCGTGAACGACGAGCGTGACGCGTGCGCGCTCGTCGCGGTCGCGCGGAAGGATGCCACGGCCAGCGCGGCCCCCCTGGCCCTCGCCCTCGGTGGCCTCGAACGCATGGCCCATCGCTCCGGTCAGATCGACGGCGAGGGTGACGGCTCCGGCGTCCTTGTGGACATCCCCCGTGCGCTCTGGTCGGCGCGCCTGGCGGAGGACGGCATCGCGGCGTCAGCGCTTCACCCGCGCTTCGCGGTGGCCCACCTCTTCGTCCCCGCGGACGCCGGCGATGCGGTCTACGCCTCAGTGCGGAGCATCCTTACGGCGCACCGGATCCGCGTCCTGCTCGAGCGAGGCGACGGGACCTACCCGGGCGCGCTCGGGCCCCGCGGCCGGCGGGAGGAGCCCAGGTTCTGGCAGCTCGCGCTCGAGGTCCACGCGCGGGGGCGCCGCGGTGACCGTGCGCTGCATTCGGCCGCGGTGGACATCGATGAGCGCACCCCCGCGATCGTCGTTAGCCTTTCGCGCTCGACGGCGGTGTACAAGCTTCGCGGCGCCGCGCACCAGCTGACGCACTACTACGCTGATCTCGCCGACCCGCGGTTCGGCACGTCGGTCGCGTTCGGTCACAACCGCTACTCGACGAACACGTCCAGTACCTTCGGTCGCGTCCAGCCGTTCGCGGCCTTCGCCCACAACGGCGAGATCGATACGATCGGACGCCTGCGCGAGGAGTGCCGCGCCCTCGAGGTGCCCCTCTCGCGGGAGGGCAGCGACTCCCAGGATGTCGATGCGCTGCTGCGCGGACTCGTCCACGGGCAGGGGCTCGACCCGATCGAGGCGATGGAGCTCGTCTTCCCGCCGATCGTGAACGAGATCCGCCGCATGCCCGCGGGCATGCAGGACGCGTACGCGCATGCACGCGCGGCGTTCGGCCCGTTCGCTCAAGGTCCCGCCGCGTTCCTCGCGAGGTTCGACGACACGTGTCTCTTCGGAGTCGATGCGATGGGGCTCCGTCCGCTCTGGCACGTCGAGACGGACGAGGAGCACGTCTTCGCGAGCGAGCGCGGCTTCATCCCGCTCGAGCGCTACGTCGCCGACCCGCGGCCCCTCGGCCCGGGTGAGCACGCTGCCCTGGAACGCTCCCGCGGCCAGTGGCGGTTGCTCGATGAGGCCGCCGTGCGCGATCGCTTCGTGCGGGCGCGTGCCACTCATGGCGTCGGCGTCGACGGCGCGCGTGCCCGGCTCGAGACTGGCGGACCCCTCTCCCAGTGGTCGGGCACCACCCTTCCTCGCGAGCGGCCCGAACGCCGCGTCGAGATCGCCACACCGCCTGATGAGATCGAGGATCATGCGGTGCTCCGTGAGCAGCGCTTCGCTGCGCTTGGGTACGAGCCCGAAGACCTTCGCTCCATCGCGTTCATGGCGCAGGCCGCCGGTGAGCCGATCGGCTCTCTCGGGTACGACGGGCCCCTGGCCGCGCTCTCGGCGCGGCGGCCGAACCTCGCCGACCACCTGCAGGAGTCGGTCGCCGTCGTCACCAACCCCGCGATCGACCGCGAGCGCGAGATCGAGCACTTCTCGACACGGGTCGTGCTCGGGCCGCGCCCCTCTCCGCGTCGCGCTGGACGTGTTCGCGGCTGGGTCGAGCTGCGAGTGCCGATCCTGCTCGGTGGCCACGATGCCCGCGCCGGTCTCGCGGACACGGAGGCGCGCGCTCTCGCCGCGCGGCTCGGCACGTGGGTGCTCGACGACCTCGTCTCCCACTTCGCGTCGGCCGCGCGCCGACCGGCGGTCGTGCTGCAGGCCGACCGCGACTGGGAGGAGGGTCTGCGCGACGCGCTTGCGCGGCTGGGTGCGGCCGCGTGCGCGGGAACGCGCGCGGGATCCCGGCTCGTGCTCATCGAAGACCGCGGTGTCGCAGAGGAGGGGCGCTCCTGGATCGACCCGCTGCTCGTCGCCGCGACCGTGCACCGCGCGCTGATGGCGCAGCCATCGCGCTCGGGCAGCCTGCGTCGGGATTGCGCGGTCGTGCTCTCCGCCGGCAGCCTGCGGAACCTCCACGACATCGTGGTCGCGCTCGGCATCGGCGCCGACGCGGTCGCCCCGTACCTGCTGCTCGAGCACGCGATCGCGACCGGCGACCCCGACGCGCCCGGGAATCTCGTTGAGGCGCTACGCAAGGGTATCGAGAAGGTGATCTCGACCCTCGGCATCCACGAGCTGCGCGGCTACGGGCGCGCGTTCTCGGCGATCGGGCTCGCGCCTGATGTCGCGCGGCTGCTCGGTGTGCGCTCCTTCGCGGCCGGCGAGCGCGCCGGTCTCGATTGGGCGGAGCTGGAGCGCGACGGCGAGGACCGGGCGCGCCTGCTGCGAGAGCGCACGCCCGCACGCCTCGAGAACCCCTTCCGGCTCTACCCGCGGATCTGGAAAGCGGCGCTGGCCGTCGCGAACGGCGAGGCGCCGTACGCGGCGTACGCCGAAAAGCTCGAAGCGCTCGAGCGCGAGCATCCCGTCGCGCTCAGGCATGTGCTCGACCTCCGCACCGGCGACGCGACCACATCGGTCCAGCTGGCGGCATGGGACACCAAGCCCACTGCCGCCGACACGCGGATCGGCGAGCACGAGGCGCCGTTCTACATCTCGAGCATGTCCTTCGGCTCGCAGGGCGAGACCGCGTACCGCGCCTACGCGGAGGCGGCCTTCCGGCTCGGCATCCTCTGCATCAACGGGGAGGGCGGCGAGCTGCCGGACCTCCTCGGCAGGTACCCCGAGCATCGCGGCCAGCAGATCGCATCCGGCAGGTTCGGCGTCTCGTCGCTGCTCGCGAACTCTTCCAACTATCTCGAGATCAAGATCGGGCAGGGCGCCAAGCCCGGGGAGGGCGGGCACCTCCCCGGCCGCAAGGTCTCCGAGAAGGTCGCGCTTGCGCGCAATGCGGTGGCCGGCGTCGACCTCATCTCGCCGTCGAACAATCACGACATCTACTCGATCGAGGACCTCGCGCAGGTCGTCCACGAGCTCAAGACGGTCAACCCCCGAGCGCGCGTCGCCGTGAAGATCCCGATCACGCCGGACGTCGGCGTGATCGCCTGCGGGGTCGCGAAGTCCGGCGCGGACATCGTGACGCTCTCGGGGTACGACGGCGGGACCGGGGCGGCCCGGCTGCACGCGCTGCGCCGCGCGGGTCTCCCGGCGGAGATCGGTGTCACCGAGGCGCACCGCGCGCTCACCGAGAACGGGCTGCGCTCCAAGGTCGAGCTCTGGTGTGATGGCGGGATGCGGAGCGCGCTCGACGTCGCCAAGATGCTCTGCCTTGGCGCGGACCGCGTGGGCTTCGGGACGCTCGCGATGGTCGCCATCGGCTGCACGATCTGCCGCGGCTGCCAGCTCGATACGTGTCACGTCGGGATCGCGACGCAGATCGCGACCGCCGGGGAGGCGCAGGCCCGGGGGCTCAAGCGCTTCGAGCCGCAAGAGCTCGAACGCGCGGTGACGAACCTCCGGCGCTTCTTCGGCGCTCTCCGCGAGGACCTCGCGCGCCTCGTCGCGGCCGCGGGATGCTCCAGCGTCCGCGAGATCGTCGGGCGCACCGACCTCATCACGCAGGAGCGGGCCACGGGGCGGGTGGACTGCTCCGCACTCCTGATCCCCGTCGAGGCGCGCGAGGAGGGTCCGCGGGTGCCGCTGGCCGTGGCGGCAGCTCATGTCTCCACTGATCGCGCGCTCGGCCCGTCCGACCGCTCGGTCGCCACGGCGGCCGCCGGAGCGCTCGCGCGGCAGCGGATCGCCGTTGCGGTGCCGGTCGCGGCGCGGGTCATCGCGAGCTACGGCCGCGGTTCGGTCGCGGGGAACGGGCTCGCCGCGTACATGACCGATGGCGTGATGCTCGAGGTCGCCGGCGGCGCGCAGGACGGTGCTGCGAAGACGGCGCTCGGCGGCACCCTCGCCGTCCTGAAGGGCCCGAACGCGGTGGGCCGGTTCGTCGACGGGTCCGTGGGCAAGGCCTTCGCCTACGGCGCGCAGCGCGGGCGGCTGTTCGTGCAGGGCGGGGCGGACGCGCGCGCCGCAATCCGGCTCTCCGGCGCCGAGGTGGTCTTCGGCGGCGACCTCCGCGGCTTCGCCTTCGAGTACATGACCGGCGGCACGGCGATCGTGCTCGGTGACCCGGGGCGCTGGATCTGCTCGGGGATGTCCGGTGGCCGGGTCTTCCTGCGGGTCGACCCCTCGCGCGAGCTCGACGATGCGGCGCTGCGCACGAGGCTGGCGAAGGGGGCGAAGGTGACGCTGCGCGTCCCGGACGCGGACGAGGCCGCGCGCTGCGCCGACCTGCTCGGTGCCTACGCGGCGATCGTGGCCTCTTCCGGCCAGGCTACCGAGGCGATGCGCGTGCGCGACCTCGTCGGCAGGGTGGCCGAGGAGTTCCGCGTGGTCCGCCCGGGCGCCGACATCGTGGACCAGACGATCTCCACCGAATGAGCGCGCGCGCCGTCACCCATCCGCTACCCAACGGCAGCCCCGCGGCGACTGTCCGGCCGGAGCCGGACGCGTAGCGTCCCGGCATGGACCTCGACACCGGCAACACCGCCTGGATCCTCGTCTCGGCCGCCCTGGTGATGCTCATGACGCCGGCGCTCGGCTTCTTTTACGCGGGGCTCGTCGGCAAGCGGAACGCGCTCTCGACACTGCTCCACTCGTTCTTCGTGCTCTGCCTCGTGAGCGTGCAGTTCGTGCTCTGGGGCTACACGCTTGCCTTCGGCCCCTCGCAGGGCGGGCTCATCGGCGGCCTCGACTGGGCCGGCCTCGCCGGCGTCGGGCCCGAGCCGAACCCCGATTACGCCCCGGGCGTGCCGCACCTCGCGTACATGGCGTTCCAGATGATGTTCGCCGTCATCACGCCGGCGCTCATCACCGGCGCCTTCGCGGAACGGGTGAGCTTCAAGGCCTTCATCCTCTTCACCTTGCTCTGGTCGACCGTCGTGTACGCGCCGATCGCCCACTGGGTCTGGGGCGTGGGCGGCTGGCTGCGCGTCTTTGGCGCCATCGACTTCGCGGGCGGGACCGTCGTGCACATCTCGAGCGGGGTCTCCGCTCTCGTGGCCGCGCTCGTGATCGGCCGGCGCCTCGCCCGCACCGAGCCGCACGACGCGACGATGACCGTGCTCGGCGCTGGCCTGCTCTGGTTCGGCTGGTTCGGATTCAACGCCGGAAGCGCGCTCGCCGCCAACGGTCTCGCGGCCAACGCCTTCGTGGTGACGAACACCGCCGCGGCGATGGGCGCGCTGACCTGGCTCACCGTCTCGTGGATCCACCGCGGCCGGCCGAGCGCGCTCGGCGCGGCGCTTGGCGCTGTTGCGGGCCTCGTCGCGATCACGCCCGCAGCGGGCTTCGTGACCGTCCCCGCGTCCATCGTCATCGGCCTCGGCGCGGGCACGGTCTGCTACCTCGCCACGCTGCTGCGTCCGCGGCTGCGCATCGACGATGCGCTCGACGTCTGGGCGGTGCACGGCATCGGCGGCACCTGGGGCGCGGCCGCCACCGGCCTGTTCGCCAGCGTCGCGGTGAACGGCGCCGGCGTCAATGGACTGTTCGCGGGCAACCCCGACCTCCTGGTCAAGCAGCTCGTCGCGATCGGCGCGACGTGGCTCTACGCCGGCGTGATGACCGCGGTCATCGTCAAGATCATCCAGCTCACCGTCGGGCTGCGGGTGCGCGAGGACGACGAGGTCCTCGGCCTAGACCGCTCGCAGCACGGTGAGATCGCGTACCAGCACGATTAGGAGGGATGGACATGGAGATCGCCGCCTTCGCGTCATTCGCGGCCCTCGTGCTCGCGTGGATCGTGCTGCCGGTGCGCAGCGAGGCGCCGGCCGCCGCGGAGACAGCGCCCGAGGCGCTCCCGGAGCCCGTCGCCGCCTAGAGGAGGCCGCGCGTATGGAGGCCGTCATGGTCCCGTCACCGCCCGACAGGCGTGTGCCGTTCTCTCCCAAGCGCTTGCTGCCTGAGCCGCCGCGGCACCGGCGCGTGTCGAAATCCGCACCGCCCGCTCGGGACCCGCTCGGCCTGCTGCTCGAGGAGTGGCTCTCCGAGCTCCGGATCGGCTATACGCACGACGCCGATTAGGGAAGGCCGCCACCGCACGATTGCCGCACTCCACGTCACCAGTGCCAAGCGCCAGGGAACGCGCAAGAAGGGCTTGGCCACCCTGATCGCGGGCTCCGCGAACGGGCTGCGACTCAAGAGCCGTCTCGAAAGGAATTGCTGATGGCCAAACTCGATGCGAAGCAGCGTGCGAAGCTGCCCGCGAAGGACTTCGGCCTTCCGGAGAAGGCGCGATCCGCCGACGCGAAGAAGGAGACCGGGAACTACCCGATTCCGGACGAAGGTCATGCGATCAGTGCGAAGCGACTGTCCCGCAAGCAGCGCAAGGATGGCAACCTCACGAAGGACGAGTTCGACCGCATCAACCGCAAGGC
>JACDAF010000163.1 GCA_013695575.1 Chloroflexota bacterium
GGTGACGGTTCTCGAACACCCGGTCGAGGACCTCGCAGGCGACGGTGCGTTCGATTCGATCCTCTGCCTCAACGTCCTCGAGCACATCGAGGACGACGAGGACGCCTTGCAGCGCTTTCGCAGGCAACTGCGCCCCGACGGCCGGCTTCTGCTGCTCGTGCCGGCGCACCGGTTCCTCTTCGGAGGCTACGACCGAGCCGCTGGGCACCTGCGCAGGTACGACCGCGCGACGCTGCGGGCGCTCCTCCACCGAGCGGGTTTCGAGATCGAGGAACTCCGCCACGTCAACCCGGTCGGGGGCCTCGGCTGGCTCGCCCGCGTCCGGCTTCGCCGGGGTGACGAGTGGCCGGCGGGCTCCTTCCGGACGTTCGACCGGCTGGTCCCGGTCCTGCGTCACCTGGACCGGCTTCGCCTCCCATTCGGGCTCTCGCTCTGGGCGGTCGCCCGACGATCCTCTAGCGTCGACTCAGCCCAAGCACGCTGAGGAACAGGCTCGACAAGAGCGTCTGCAGCCCGACCGCGATCAACGTTGCCGCGGGAATCACGATGCGGAGGATGTCCGCGTAGTCGAGCCGCCCGAAGCCCGTCTCGTTCCATCGCCCTACCCCGTACACCGAAAGCCCGATGCCACTCACGAGGAGCAGCACGCCGACCGCGAGACCAATCTCGAGGGTGTTCGGGCCGAGCAGACGACGTAGGCGCTCGTCTTCGGGCAGGAAACCTTCGTTCATGGCAAACCAGCGCGCCGACAGGAAGAAGTAGACGGACTGCAGCCCGACGATGACGGCGAGACACGCGTACAGAAGCGTGCTCACGTCGAACGTCACCGATCCGATCGTCCGCTGGCCGGGAACGAGGAGCACCGTTCCGACGAGACCAGCGACGAGAAGCGCGATACCGGGATAGAGGAACAACCAGCGGGGGCTGTAGAGCAGCAGAAGCCGAAGGCTGCGCCATCCGTCGCGCCACGTCCGCAGGTGAGGCTTGCGCCCTTCGGCGTCGGGCGAGAGCGTCGTCGGGACCTCGGTAACGTTCAGGTTGCGAACCGTCGCCTTCACGATCATCTCGATCGCGAACTCCATTCCTGCCGATCGAATGTCGAGGTCGATGATCTTGCGGCGATCGAATCCACGCAGGCCGCAGTAGATGTCGCCGCAGTTCGTACCGAACAGCTTGCGGCCGATCAACGAGAGCACAGGGTTGCCGAGATGCTGGTGCAGCCAGGGCATCGCCTCGGGATGGATCCCGCCGGCGAACCTGTTCCCGACGACGAGATCATTTCCCGCACGCAGCTGCTCGACAAAGGGTGCGAGCCCGCCGAAGTCGTAACTCCCGTCGCCGTCGCCCATGATCACGTAGCGGCCACGGGAAGCCTCGATTCCCGCCGACAGAGCGTTGCCGTATCCGCGCGACGCAACTTCGACGACGCGCGCGCCGCGATCGGCCGCGATCTCCCGCGAGACGTCCAACGAACCGTTGTCCGCTACGACAATCTCGGCGTTGACCTGGAGCTGGCCCAGGGAGAGCCTGGCAGCATCGATGCACGCGCCGATCGTCGCTGCCTCGTTCAGGCACGGGATCACGACGGACACTTCGACCTCATGCGGTCTATCGAGCGACGCGGCGTCTTCCATCTGGGTCTGTGTCGTCATCAGGTCGCGTAAGCGTACGCGGCTTCAGTGCGGGTGAATGTAGACGAGCCAGTTCCCGGCGCGATGCCTGCGGTATCCCGCCGCCACGAGCCGCTGCCGGAGGGTTGGTTCGACGGTTGAAGCCACTCCGAAAACGCGCGCGGGATGGTCGCTTGCCCGTACCAGCCGGTCATGCGGCTGGTAGCGGACGAAACCGGTCGACGTTGCGATGACGTGTTCCGCACTCTCGAAGCTGAGCCGGTAGGCGATCCAGTAGTCAGCCAGGACGTAGCGTTCGCCTTCGCGTTCGAGGAGATCGATTACCGGCCGCAGATCTCCGGAGGGGCGGCCCTCGGCGGTGTCCGGCTGGAATAGGCGATCTCTCTCCATCCGCACGAGCCCGACCGTCGAGAGGCCAACGGCGAGCGCGACCGCGGCGGCAGCCGCAGGCGGCGCCGCAAAAGCACGCCCGAGGAGCAGCGCGATGACCGGACTGACGTAGACGACGTAGCGAGGCTCGGCGTAGTAGTACGTGTACGCCGAGAGTGCGTAAAGGAGCGGAAACGCTGCGATGACGACCAGGAGGGGCTCGACTCCCTCAGGCCTGCGCACGAGTGCCAGCACGAACGCCGCGAGAGCGAGAACGACGACCGCCGATCCGAGCACAGGCCCGGCAACCCACTCCAGCGAGAACGGCACTCGCACCCCGAGCCAGGTCGGTAGGACATCGACGAAGAGGTGCTCGAGCCGTTCCGCAAACGTGCTCTCCTGACCACCTGAGCCTGGTCCGAGCTCAAGCGAGAGCCATCCGTTCCGGACATTGAATGCGACCCAGGGCGCGATGCCGAGGAGGAGGCCGGGGACGGCGAGCGGTGCGAGCTTGAGAACTGCCGGCCGTCGGGCGACGAGCCAGACC
>JACDAF010000180.1 GCA_013695575.1 Chloroflexota bacterium
CATCGGCGTGGTGGTCCCGATCGTCGCGGTGATCCTCGGCGCGATCGTGAAGCAGGAGCGACCGGCGTCGCTGACGTTCGTCGGCGCGGCCATCGTCATCGCAGCGGTCGTGTACGCGCTGCGGCCGTCTTCGCCGGCGCCGGTCCAGAGCGCGGTCGGCATGCGGTAGCGCCGACCTTTGCCCACCTGCCCCAGCTTCTGCCCTCCGCCGACTTGACTGCCGGAGACCGCGGTGCGGCCGAGGTAGAGCCGGCGGGTCGACACAGAGACCATCCGCGCCGAAGGGCGAGAATGTGCGCTGCGAAATGATCCTGCACAGTGAACGCAGCTGGCCGGCTGCCTGGGAGCGCGAGATCGCGTACCGAGCGAGGTTGATGAAAGATTCGGGCCTGCGGGGACGCGTCGCACTGGTGACGGGCGCGAACCATGGCATCGGTGCTGCGACCGCACGCGCTCTCGCCGCGGCAGGCTGCGCCGTATTCATCCAGTTCCTGCGCATTCATCCGATCGATCCGCCCGGCGCGATTCAGCGGATGCAGGACGCGATGCAGGTGGTCAGCGAGATCCGCGGCACCGGCGGCCGCGCCGATAGCTGGGAGGCCGACCTTGCCGTCTCGGAGAATGTGCCGACGCTCTTCGATCGAGCTGAGGCGGCATTCGGGCGCGTCGAGATCGTCGTGAACAACGCGGCGGTCTCGGAGCACGACACCTTCGACCCGCGCCCCGGTGCGCGCGATTGGGCCGGCCGGCTCACGGCTCAACTTACCGCCGACAGCCACGATCGCCACTTCGCGGTGAACACGCGGGCAGTTGCGCTGATGATGGCCGAGTACGCCAGAAGGCACCTCGCGGCGGACGGGAGCTGGGGTCGGATCGTCAACGTGAGCACGGACGCGTCTCCCTCGTTCCCGGGCGAGGTCTCATACGGCGCGAGCAAGTACGCCATGGAGTCCTATTCACGGGCAGCCGCGTGGGAGCTCGGTCGCCTTGGGATCACCGTGAACATCGTGTCGCCTGGCCCCACCGATACAGGCTGGATCACCCCCGAGATGGTCGAGGACATGAAGCGCGCGACACCGCTTGGGCGGGTGGGAACGCCCGACGACATCGCTGACGTGATCGTCTTCCTCGCCTCTGAGCAGGCGCGTTGGATCACCGGCCAGCTGCACCTCGTCGGCGGCGGGCACCGAATGATCTGATGAGCGCGCGAGATCGCCGTGGATGTTGGAGCGACCCGCCGAAAGAAGCAGTCTTGGCTCTGCGCGAGTGGATCGTTTTGTTCGAGCATTTCAACAGGCTGCCGGCGACGCTCAAGGACCAGGTCTCGGGCGCTGAGGCGCGGTTGCGCCGCCAGCAGCGCCGCCTCCACAAGGTGCATCGCACGCGCGTGCCGCGCGATGCTCTCCCCGGCGCCGGCTCAGCCGCCGCCCCTCATCATGTGCCTGCTACCAAAGTTCGGCGAGGCCGGCTACTAAAGATGCGACCAGGAAGCGGCCGAGCACCTGGTGTCGCCAGCGGACAGGAGATTGAGGGCAACGCGAGTGGCGGTGCCCGAGCATCGGGACGCCTCAGATCGCCGGTTCGACCGGGGTCTAACCCGGGGCATCGAACGCTCGTCCACGACGTGCTCGTCGGTGGCCTGGAGGAGCTGCGGGCGCCCGCTGGCCACCGTGTCAACGCGTGCGGCACGACGGGAGTGGGGGGACTGCGATAAGGGCGAAGGAGCGGACAAGGCGACCGCTCCGTCCAGGGAGGTCTTTCGGCAGTTCGACCGCCCGTCGCGACATGCCCGAATATGCTTCGCGCGTGGCGCTCGCGCCGTCTCGGTTGGCAGCGAAGCGTTCGGCGCGCCGGACGGAACTCTTTCGCGCGGCGGCGCCGCTCTTCCGGCGACACGGGTACCGTGGCGTCAGCCTGAAGGCCATCGGGGCTGCTTGTGGGCTCACGCCGCCTGCGCTGTACCGGTATTTCGAGTCGAAGCTCGAGCTCGCCCTGGCGCCGCTCAGCGCCGAAGGTTGCTCCACCGTCGAAACGCTGCTCGACGACCAGGTGGTGGCGCCACTCGAAGCGCTACGGAACGGGATCGATGCCGGGATGGTTCACCTGGACGACACCTATCTCGCGCTCGGGCTTGCGCGCGAGCTCGGCAGCGCTGTCTCGCAGGAGCGCGTCGCTGCCGGATTCGGTCGGTTGCGCGGTGCGTACGCGGCCGCACTCCGGCGCGCGGCGCCGCGGCTGAGCGACGCGGAAGCCGCCGAGCTCATCGAGTCGGTGATCGGTATCGCGTTCGCGGCGGTGTTCTTCGACGCGCGCCCGGATCTGATGAAGGTGCGCGCCCACATCATCGGGACGCTGCGACCCTACGTCGTCAGGGCTGGCGTACCGGTGGATGCCTATGACCGTGTAATGCGCCCACGCCTCCGCAGCCTGCGCTCCGCGTGAACGCTCGCGCCATTTGTTCACGTATCGGCGCTTAGGCCTTGACGGCGGGGTCGCCGGGGCCTGATACCTCGTACATGAACAGAAAGACATACGCGCTCGTCACGATCGTCGTCGCCGCGGCGGCCTTCGCGATCCAATTGTTTCTTGCTCCTTCGGACGCACTCACGCCACCGCCCGACTCGTTCCCGGTGTTCGCCGCGCTCGTGCTCCTCGAGGCGCTCGCCTTGGGCTACGGCGTCACATACCTAATCGGTCACCGCGGAAGGATCGCCGCGATGCCGCCGCTGCTCCGAAATGCGACATTCGCCGTGGTGTGGCTCTTCATCAGCCCCTGGCCGCACGACCTGCTGCACCGCTACGCAGAGCGCGGCGGAGTCATGAACTGGTGGATGCTCGCAGCGATTGAATTGGTGTTCCACCTCGGCATCGTGCCGGCCGGACTCCTGATTGCCGCGGCGATGGAGCAGCGCAGACGGGACGCGACTGCACGCGGAACCACGACGGCAGGCGCCGTTCTGGCCCGATAGCGACTGGATGAGACGAAGATAAGCGCCCTTGGTGTTCACCGAGACCTAGAAACATTCGACAAACGAGAGGTAATAGGTGCCGTGGGTTCCGAGAAAGGCTCTCCCTGGAAGGAGCGCCACCGAGCTGGTCGGCCTGATTCGGGCAGGCGAGATCTCCTCGCGAGAAGCTGTCGACGCGCATATTCAGAGGATCGAGGAGGTCGACGTTCGCCTCCACGCGGTCGTCGTGCGACGGTTCGACGAGGCTCGAGCCGAGGCCGACGCCGCCGATCTGGCGCGCGCTCGTGGGGATAGCCTGGGCCCACTCCACGGCGCTCCAATCACGATCAAGGAGCAGTTCCTCGTCGAGGGGACGGCCACCACGTTCGGCCTGCCGAGCCGGGCCTCGCACCGGGCCGAGCGAGACGGCCCTCTTGTGG